>JBEKAP010000117.1:0-7703 GCA_050015875.1 Candidatus Dormibacteria bacterium
GAGATCCCGGGGATCGTCGCCCACGCCATGGAGGAGCTGGCCCAGCGCACCGGACGGCGCTACGGGCTGGTCGAGTACGTGGGGGCTCCCGATGCCGACCGCGTGGTCGTGCTGATGGGCTCCGGCTGCGGTGCCGTCGAGGAGACGGTCGAGGTGCTCCGGAGCCGCGGCGAGCGGGTGGGGATGCTGAAGATCCACCTCTACCGTCCGTTCCCGAGCGCGGAGCTGGTCGCGGCCCTGCCGTCCACCGTCAGGAACATCGCGGTGCTCGACCGGACCAAGGAGTCGGGCGGGGTCGGCGAGCCCCTCTACCTCGACGTTCGAGCCGCCGTCGACGAGGCCATGGAGTCCGAGAACCCGCCCTTCACCGCCCCGCCGCTCGTCGTGGGCGGGCGCTACGGGCTCTCCTCCAAGGAGTTCACCCCGGGGATGGCCAAGGCCGTCTTCGACGAGCTGGCCGCCAAGCGGCCCCGCCGCCACTTCGCGGTCGGCGTCAACGACGACGTGAGCCTCTCCAGCCTGGCCTGGAACCCCGACTTCACCGTCCCCCGCCCCGAGGGCGAGCTGCAGGCGATGTTCTTCGGGCTCGGCTCCGACGGCACCGTGGGCGCCAACAAGAACAGCGCGAAGATCATCTCCGACGGCACCGGCAAGCACGTCCAGGGCTACTTCGTCTACGACTCCAAGAAGTCGGGCTCGACGACCGTGTCCCACCTCCGCTTCGGCCCGCAGCCGATCCGCTCCACCTATCTGATCACCGCCGCCGACTTCGTCGCCTGCCATGACTACGGTCTGCTGGAGCGGGTGAACGTGCTGGGCTGGGCCAAGCCGGGCGCCACCTTCCTGCTCAACTCCCCATATCCGTCCGACGAGGTCTGGGACCGGCTGCCCCGGGCGGTGCGACGGGAGATCGTGGAGAAGAGGATCGAGCTCTGGGTGGTCGACGCCCAGCGCATCGCCGCCGAGGCACAGCTCGGGACGCGCATCAACACCGTGATGCAGGTCTGCTTCTTCGCGCTCGCCAAGGTCCTGCCCGTCGAGCAGGCCATCGCCGACATCAAGGGGGCGGTGATCAAGAGCTACGGGCGCCGGGGCCAGACCGTGGTGGACCGCAACATCGCCGCCATCGACTCCGCGCTGGCCGGGCTCACCCGGGTGCTGCCCGGCGAGGGAGCGGCCGCTTCCGTGGACGGTGACGGACCGGTGCGCGACTTCAGCGGCGCGCCCCGTTTCGTGCGCGAGGTCACGTCGGCCCTCATCGCCGATCGTGGCGAGACGCTGCCGGTCTCGGCGATGCCCGCCGACGGGAGGTTCCCCTCCGGGACCGCCCGCTACGAGAAGCGCGCGATCGCATCCGAGATCCCGATCTGGGACCCGGTCATCTGCAGCGACTGCGGCAAGTGCGCGATCGTCTGCCCCCACGCTGCCATCCGGATGAAGGTCTTCGCACCCGAGGCGCTGGCGGAGGCTCCCGCGGACTTCCCCTCCAAGCCGTTCCGGTCCAAGGAGCTGGCGGGGCATCTGCTGAGCATCCAGGTCGCTCCCGACGACTGCACCGGGTGCGGTCTTTGCGTCGAGGTCTGTCCGGCCCGCTCCAAGACCGAGGCCCGGCACAAGTCGCTCAACCTGGAACCCGTCCTCGACCACCGCGACGAGGAGCGCGTCCGCTGGGACTTCTTCCGCTCCATCCCCGAGCTGGACCGCAGCCTGCTGGCCCACAACACCGTCAAGGGCGCCGCGGTGCTCGAACCACTCTTCGAGTTCTCCGGGGCGTGTGCCGGTTGCGGTGAGACACCGTACCTGAAGCTCATCTCCCAGCTCTTCGGCGATCGCCTGCTGGTCGCCAACGCGACCGGCTGCTCCTCGATCTACGGAGGCAACCTCCCGACCACGCCCTGGGCCACCAACCGCCAGGGGCGTGGCCCGGCCTGGGCAAACTCGCTGTTCGAGGACAACGCGGAGTTCGGCCTGGGCATCCGCATCGGGCTTGAGGCCCAGCAGCGGGCCGCCCGGTCGCTGCTCCAGGGACTCTCGGCGGCGGTGGGTGAACCCCTGGCCGACGCCATCCTCGGCGCCACTCAGGCGGACGAGGAGGCGGTCTTCGCCCAGCGCGAGCGGGTCGCTGCGCTCAAGGAGCGTCTCGCCGCCCTGAGCCCCTCGGGCAACGCCCTCGCCCGGCAGGCGTCTCAGCTGAACGTGCTCGCCGACAGCCTGGTTCGCAAGTCGGTGTGGATCGTCGGCGGCGACGGTTGGGCGTACGACATCGGCTTCGGCGGCCTCGATCACGTGCTCGCCTCCGGGCGCGACATCAACGTCCTGGTGCTCGACACCGAGGTCTACTCCAACACCGGTGGGCAGGCCTCGAAGGCCACCCAGCGGGGCGCTGTCGCCCGATTTGCCGCCTCCGGGAAGGGCACACCCAAGAAGGACCTGGGCGCCACCGGCCGCGCCTACGGCAACGTCTACGTGGCCCAGATCGCCATCGGCGCCAACGACGTCCAGACCATCAAGGCGCTCATGGAGGCCGATGCCTGGCCCGGACCTTCGCTCGTGATCGCCTACTCGACCTGCATCGCGCACGGCATCGAGATGTCGACCTCCATGACCCACCAGAAGGACGCGGTGCGTTCCGGCTACTGGCCGCTCTACCGCTTCCATCCCACCGTGGAGGAGTCCGGCGAGCCGCTCACCCTGGACTCCCGCGAGCCCTCCATCCCGGTCTCCGAGTTCGTCAACTCCGAGGTGCGCTTCTCCTCCCTCGCCCGCAGCGACCCCGATCGCTCCCGTGATCTCATGAAGCTCTTGGAGCGCGATGCCGCGGAGCGCTGGCGCTACTACAGCCAGCTCGCCGGCGTGCACCGGACGCTGGTCAGCGACGGTGTGGAGGACGGCCCTGAGGAGGACGGCGAGGGCGCGGACGGCGGCGCCGTGCCGCCCGCCACAGCCGCCGCCGGCGAGGAGGCCAAGCCATGAACCCGAGCGACGTCGATCTGACCACCACCTACCTCGGCATCCAGCTCAGGTCGCCGCTCGTCGCCTCTCCCAGCCCGCTCACCGGGGACGTCGACTCCGCCCGCCGGCTGGCCGCCAACGGGGTGGGCGCCCTGGTGCTCCCCTCCCTCTTCGAGGAGGAGATCGTCGCCGAGGAGCTGGGGCTCGCCGCTGCGCTCGAGGCGGGAGCCGGGGTCAACCCCGAGGCGAGCGACTACTTCCCGCCGGTCGAGGGGGCCACGCTCGCCGACCGCTACCTGGCCAATCTCCAGCGGATCAAGTCGGCGGTGGACATCCCCGTGATCGCGAGCCTCAACGCCACCTCGGTGGGGGCGTGGAGCCGCTACGCGGAGCTGGTGGCCGGTGCCGGCGCCGACGCCGTCGAGCTGAACGTCTACCGGGTCGCGGCCAACCCGCGCTTCGCCGCCGCGGACATCGAGACGGCCGATCTGGAGCTGATCGCCGAGGTCTGCGCCAAGGCCAGGGTGCCGGTGGCGGTGAAGCTCTCCCCCTACTACTCGTCCCTGGCCCACTTCGTTCACCAGGTGATCCGCGCGGGCGCGTCTGGCCTGGTGCTCTTCAACCGCTTCTACCAGCCCGACATCGACCTCGAGACCATGGACGTCAAGTGCCGCCTCGAGCTCTCCACCCGTGTCGAGCTGGGCCTGCCGCTGCGCTGGATCGCCATGCTCCGCCCCCAGATTCCTGACTCGATCTCGCTGGCTGCCACGTCAGGGGTGCACTCGGGGGAGGATGCCGCCAAGGCGGTGGCGGTGGGCGCCAACGCGGTGATGATGACCTCGGAGCTGCTCCGCTCCGGGACCGAGAGGGTCGCCGAGGTGGAGCGGGAGCTTCGCGTCTGGCTTGCGCAGCACGAATACGATTCGACCGCCCAGTTGCGCGGATCGGTGTCTCGGGTGACCGCGGAGGCCGGTGAGGCCTTCGAGCGGGCCAACTACATGGCTACCCTTCGCTCTTGGGTTGGCGTGGGTGCCGGACCAAGGAGGTGAACGCATGAAGGTTTGGATAGATCAGAAGTACTGCACCGGGGACAACCTCTGCGAGGATCTGTGCCCGGCCGTCTTCACCCAGCTCGACGACGGACTCTCCTACGTGAAGCAGGATGGGGTCGTCCTCGACAAGCCGGGTGGCAAGGAGAGCATGGCCCTGGTGCCCGCGGAGCACGAGGAAGGCGTCCGCGAAGCCGTCGCACAGTGCGCCGGCGAGTGCATCTTCATCGAGGAGTAGCCGATGACCGTGGCGGCCGACGCGCCTCCCGCCTCCCCACCCCGCGACGACAAGCGCTGGCGTCAGGTCGACGTCCGCATTCGCCGCCTGGGGGCGAGGCCGGACGCCCTCATCGAGGTCCTCCACACCGTGCAGGAGGTCTTCGGATACCTGGACGACGATGCCCTGAGCTACGTGAGCGAGGCTCTCGGAGTCCCGCCCAGCCGGGTGCTGGGAGTCGCCACCTTCTACTCGCACTTCGTGCGCAAGCCGCAGGGGGCGCACACCTGCGTCGTGTGCCTGGGGACCGCCTGCTACATAAACGGCGCCGGCGCCATCCTCAACCGCCTTCACGACTCGCTTGGCATCGACGCGGGTGGCACCACCCCCGACGGCCGGATCTCGCTGCTCCGGGCGCGCTGCCTGGGAGCCTGCAGCATGGCCCCGGCGGTCGTCATCGATGACGAGGTGCATGGACGGATCTCTCCCGACGCCGTGGAAGAAATGCTGGAGGCGCTATGAGCGAAGCGGCCACTCCGACGCCGGCGCGCCGGCGCCGCCAGGACCCCCTGATCCCCGCCGGGCCGGTGCGTGCCTCTGCGCACGTCTGTATGGCCGCGGGGTGCCTGTCGATGCAGGCAGACACCGTCTTCGATTCGCTCTGTGACCGGGTGGCGGCCCGCGGCCTGACCGATGTGGCCGTGAAGCGCGTCGGCTGCCTGGGGCTCTGCGCCGCCGGGCCGCTGGTCGCGGTACCGGAGAAGGGACGGATCTACGATCACGTCGCTGCCGGCGACGACGCGGCGCTGGATGGCGTGGTCGACGGCCTCGCCGGCGGCGAGGGCGGGCGCCCGACCGCGACCGACCCCTTCTTCTCCCACCAGGTCAAGGTGGTCCTGGAGCACTGCGGGCAGATCGACCCCGAGCGGGTCGAGGACTACGTCGCCGTCGGCGGCTACACGTCGCTGACCAAGGCGGTCACGACCATGACCCCGGCCGAGGTGCTGGGCGAGGTGACCCGGAGCGGCATCCGCGGCCGGGGCGGTGCCGGTTATCCGACCGGGCTCAAGTGGACCACGGTGGCCAAGACCGACTCCCCCCACGGCAAGTACGTGGTCTGCAACGGTGACGAGGGTGACCCCGGCGCCTTCATGGATCGCAGCGTCCTGGAGAGCAGCCCCCAGCAGGTGCTCGAGGGGATGGCCATCGCCGGCTACGCGGTCGGCGCCAACCACGGCTACGTCTACGTCCGGGCCGAATACCCGCTGGCGGTCAAGCGGCTCACCACCGCGATCCGCCAGGCGGAGCACGCCGGCCTCCTCGGTCCGAGGATCGCCGACACCAGCTTCGGCTTCGAGGTCGAGATCCGCATCGGCGCCGGCGCCTTCGTCTGCGGCGAGGAGACGGCACTGATCGCCTCCATCGAGGGTGGCCGGGGCACGCCCCGGCCGCGGCCGCCCTATCCGGCCGCGTCCGGCCTCTGGGGCAAGCCCACCCTGATCAACAATGTCGAGACCCTCGCCAGCATCCCGTCCATCATCGGACGAGGTGCCGAGTGGTACTCGGCCATCGGCTCGGGGAAGAGCCTCGGGACCAAGGTCTTCGCGCTGGCGGGGGCGGTCGTCAACACCGGCCTCATCGAGGTCCCCCTGGGCCTCACCCTCCGGGAGATCGTCTTCGACATCGGCGGTGGCCTACCCGGCGGGGGCAAGTTCAAGGCCGTCCAGACCGGCGGTCCCTCGGGCGGCTGCATGCCCGAGTCGCTGCTCGACATGCCGGTCGACTACGAGTCGCTCGCCCAGGCGGGGTCGATCATGGGCTCCGGTGGAATGATCGTCATGGACCAGGGGACCTGCATGGTCGATGTCGCGAAGTTCTTCATGGACTTCTGCCGCGAGGAGTCGTGCGGCAAGTGCGTGCCCTGTCGCGTGGGCACCACCCAGATGCACCGCCTGCTCGACCGCATCACCCTCGGCGTGGCCGGCCGCGACGAGCTGGCCGAGTTGGAGTCGCTCGCCGCCATGGTCCGCGACACCAGCCTCTGCGGGCTCGGCCAGGGCTCGCCCAACCCGGTCGTCTCCACTCTCCGCTACTTCCGGGACGAGTACATGGCGCACATCGACGACCACATCTGTCCGGCGGGGGTCTGCAAGATGGAGCCCCGAGAAGCCGCGGTCGCGACTGAGGAGGGCGGACGATGAGCGTGCTCACCCTGACCATCGAGGGCAGGGACGTCGCCGGTCAGACCGGGCACACCATCCTTCAGGTCGCCCGCGAGAACGGGATCGCCATCCCCACCCTCTGTCACATGCCGGGTCTCTCCGACGTCGGCGCCTGCCGGCTGTGCGTGGTCGAGGTCGAGGGCCAGCGCAAGCTCTTCCCCGCCTGCGTCACCGCGATCGACGAGGGGATGAAGGTCACGGTCAACTCCGAGCGGCTGGCCGCCCACCGTCGCCGGATCGTCGAGCTGCTCTTCACCGAGCGCAACCACGTCTGCTCGGTCTGCGTCGCGGATCGCAACTGCGAGCTCCAGGACCTCGCGGTGGGGCTTGGGCTCACTCACTTCGACCTCCCCCTGCTCTCTCCCAAGGCGAGCGTCGACGCCACCCACGAGCGCTTCGGGATCGACCACAACCGCTGCGTGCTCTGCACCCGATGCGTGCGCGTCTGCGACGAGATCGAGGGAGCTCACACCTGGGACGTGATGGGCCGCGGCACCGAGGCCCGGCTGATCACCGACATGGGCATCCCGTGGGGAGACTCCAACACCTGCACCAGCTGCGGGAAGTGCGTTCAGGTGTGCCCCACCGGAGCGCTCTTCGAGAAGGGGAGGTCGGTCGCCGAGGCGCGCCGCCGCCGACCCTACCTGCCGTACCTGGTGGCTCATGAGGGACGCACGCGATGAGCAAGCCACGCCTCGCCACCATCTGGCTCGATGGCTGCTCCGGCTGCCACATGTCGCTCCTCGACATGGACGAGCGTCTCCTCGACATCACCGAGCGAGTGGACATCGTCTACGGCGCATTGGTGGACTTCAAGGAGTTTCCCAAGGACGTCGACGTGACCCTGGTCGAGGGAGCGGTCAGCTCTCAGGACGACCTGCGCAAGATCCACGAGGTCCGCCGCAACACCCGCATCCTGGTGTCGCTCGGCGACTGCGCCGTCACCTCCAATGTGCCGGGGATGCGCAACCAGATCGGGCCGGCCGCGATCCTCGAGCGCGCCTACCTGGAGAACGCGACCATCAACCGCCAGCTTCCCGGCCCGATGGTCCCGCGCCTCCTCGCCATGTCACGTCCGGTGCACGCCGTGGTCAAGGTCGATGTCTTCGTGCCGGGATGCCCGCCCTCGGCCGACCTGATCCACAGCGTCCTCGACGATCTGATCTCCGGGCGGGTGCCCGTTACCGCGGGGGTGACCTGCTTTGGCTGACAACACCATCGTCATCGAGCCCGTGACCCGGATCGAGGGGCACGCCAAGATCA
>JBEKAP010000118.1:0-7689 GCA_050015875.1 Candidatus Dormibacteria bacterium
GCTGACCGCTCTGCGCCGCCTGATCCAGCGCGGCCACCTTCGCGTCCGCAGCTGCTATCTGCTCGGCCGACCAGCCCGCCTTGTAGCCCAAGGACAACGTGGTGCCAGTAGCCTCTGTGGCAACAGGAACTCCCACCGCTTGTTCGTCGTACGTCGCGGCATTTTCCGGTTGCCTGTCAGCGACTAAGGCGGATGGAGGCCCGGTGCGAAGGGACGCCGCGAAGGTCGAGGCGCTGACGCGACTTCCGGCCAAGCTCGCGGCCTGGGCGGAGGCCGGAGCGACGACGAGGGCGAGGAGGAGGGCAGCGAAGGGGAGGAGGCGACGGGCAACGGTGCGCACGGCGGCCATCGAGGAGGCAGTGTAGGGCGTATCGAGACCGCCCAATCGGGGCCTCTCGATACACAGGAATTCGGACCCCTGCTGAATTGGAGTCGAGTTCAGGCCATGTATCGAGAGGGGGCTCTGTTAGACGGTCCGCCCCCTCCCGGGTCTGCGGCTCCGCACCGGACCGTCCGCGTCATGGGCGCGTTGGGGTCGGACGATGAGGTGCGACCAGGGGCAGAGATCCCCGCCAGCACCCCGCTCCTGGTCCACACCCTCTCGGCGGTCGTCAGCGCGGCCCGAGGACCCAGTGGTCGCTGATCCAGCGAGGGGGAGGAGATGGCCCAACGCAGCGACCCGCAAAATACCGATGAAATTGACGCGATCCGTATTCCCCCAGGTATTTTGAGGGCGCGGTGTTACATGGCCCGCGCCCGCCGACGTGAGGCCCCCACAGGTTCCTCCAGGAAGGATCCGACGGTGCCACCGGGGCAGGCAACCCTCCCCGCCGCCCCCGCGGTCTTCAGGCCCGTGGGGGACGGCGGGACGGCGTCCGCCCCGAGCCCCGTCAGCCCCGGTCCGGCGGAGACCGTCAAGGCTTGTAGGCGGAGCCCCGGGGCGCCACGGCGGTCACGTCGACGACATGGGCCGCGACGTCCAGGCGGTAGCGGACCCGCCAATCACCGACTCGCAGCCGCCACGCTCCCGGCTGGTTCTCCAGCTGCCGGACGTCGCCGAGGGGCAACCGGTCGATGGCACGGCGGATGCGTTCCCGGTCAGGCCGGCTCAGGCGCCGCAGTGTCTTCAGCGCCGGCGCTCGGATCTGGATCGTCCAGGGCGGGGGATCGTCGGAGGGCATGACCCCAGTGTGCCTGACGCAGCGACGGTTCCCCGCGACTCGGGCCAGACCGGGGTCACTCAGCCGGCGTCGAGCTCAGCCTTGGCCTGCTCCCAGGGGATGGCCGGCTCGGACAGCGCCGCCTCGTCCTCGGCCCGCTCCTCGTCGGTGTAGGGCTCGTCGTCCCAGGGCACCACAGCGAGGGCAGCGATGACCGGGTCCTTGGCACGCTCCAGCCACTGGGCCGCCGCATCCAGCGAGGCGTCGGGCAGCTCGTCGACCAGGTGGTGAACTTCGGCGCGCGTCATGCTCCAACCGTACCCCATAGCGGAGGTCTCAGCGGAAGCGACGGACGGCGTCGCGGGCCCGGCGCTGCTCGGCCTGCTCGCGGTGGACGAGCTGGGCGACCAGGCGGTTGGCGGCGTCGCGGAGGGCGGCGATCTCGGGAAGCGCCGGGTCCTCGGTGGCCAGGGCCTGGGCGGCAAGGACGTCGACCCGCCGCAGCACCGCCCGGGCATCCCGGAGCAGCATCGCCGTCCGCTTGACCGCCTGAGCTGCCTGCATCGGGTCCTGCTCCCTCATCGCACCGCCTCCCGTCGCATCGTCTCCGGTCGCCTCCCTTCGCCGCCGTCACCCTCTCCCCAGCTCCACGCTCGCCCCTCGGTTCGCCCCGTTTGTGGACTCCGTACCCTATGCACCTCCGGTACAGGCGTTCGTTTTCGGCCCTCGCCGTCCTCCTCCGCGGCCTCGGCGGCGAGGGTGAGCAGGAGCTGCTCGACGTCGCTCTCGCCGGCCCCGTCCAGCTCGGCCACCGGCCGGCGCCGGGCCAGCACCGCCGAGGGGTGGGTGGCGGCGTGGACCTGCTGGAGCCGGCGGATCGACACCTGGGTGTAGATCTGGGTGGTCGAGAGGTCGGCGTGACCGAGGAGCTGCTGGATGTAGCGGATGTCGGCACCCCCCTCCAGCATCAGGGTGGCGCAGCTGTGCCGGAAGAGGTGGCAGCTCCCCCGCTTTCCCCCCAGCTGGGCCCGGTCGACGTAGCCGCGGACCAGGGCGCTCATCCGGTTGGGGGTGAAGGCACCCCCCTCGGCGGAGAGGAAGAGGGTCCCCTCGTCGGGCTCGACCACGTAGCTGGGGCGGACCTCGGCCAGGTAGCGGTCGCACCAGGCCACCGCCCGCTCCCCGACCGGGACCATCCGGTCCTTGTGCCCCTTGCCCTGGCGGATCCGGATCGTCCCCCGCTCGCCGTCCAGGTCGACGAGGTGGAGCCCGATCAGCTCCATCCGCCGCATCCCCGTCGAGTACAGCACCTCCATCATCGCCCGGTCGCGCAGCCCCAGCGGGCTGCCGACGTCGGCGGTGCTCAGCACCGTCTCCACCTCGGGGGCGCTCAGCACGTACTGGGGCAGGCGGTGCTCCAGCCGGGGCAGCTCCAGCTCACTGGCGGGGTTGTACAGGATCCGGTTGGTCCGCGCCGCCCAGCGGAAGAAGGTCCGCAGCGCCACCAGCTGGGCGTATTGGAAGCCGAAGGAGAGCGGCCGTCCGTCCACCTTGCGGTGGTGATACAGGGAGCGCTGATACCGCTCCAGGATCGGCTTGGTGACCTCGGCCGGCCGGGTGATCCCCCGCTCCTCCAGCCAGGCCGCGAACCACGTCAGGTAGACCTGGCGGGTCTCCGCGGTCCGCTCCGCGTAGTTGGTCATCCGCATCCACTCGCAGAACTCGCTGATGGCCCGGTGCATCCCGCGGAGATCGACGGGGTCACCGACCACCGGCCTGCGGCGCCGAGGAGAGGAGGCCACCTCAGCCCACCTCGGCAGCGGACCGCGCAGGTACGACGGTTTTCAGAACTCCTTCCCGAGACGTGCTTTCCGGAGCCAGCGACAGCGAAACCGCTGGATTCTCCTGGTGGCCGTTGTGGTTTCCGGCGGAGAGGGGGGGCCGACCACCCCCCGACCGGGGGCCGACCAGGGGCCGACCGGACCCCGACCGCTCGGCCTCCAGCCCCGACCACCCCGGCTCGGACCCCGACCACTTGACGTCGTACCCCTGCGGGAGGGGGGCGAGCTCGGCCGGGTCGAGCAGGCCGGAGAGCACCGGGTCGCCGTCCTGGCCCCGACCGTCCCAGAGCAGCTCGTACACGAAGCTCTGGCCCCGGCCACCGTGGTGGACCAGCAGGTGCTCGAGGTCGACCAGGCGGCTGAGGTGAACCTTGAGCTGGGTGTCCCCCCCTCCTCCCCAGCCGCTCGCCTCGCGCACCTCCCGCCGGGTGAAGCGCACGTCCTGCCGCGCCAGTCCCTGCTCGGTCTCCCGCCGGCGGACCAGCTCGTCGACCACCTCCAGCAGCCGCCTGGTCTGCGGCGGCAGCTCGTCGAGGGAGCGGCCCAGCACCTGGTCGCTGAGGGAGTTGGCGAGCGCGATGTCCTGGGGCGTCACCTCGATGTACGCGACCGCCTGGCCGTGGTGGGTGATCACCTTGCGCTCGCGCTGGTGCTGGTGGAGCAGGGTCACCGCCCGGATGAGCGTCAGGTACTTGGTGTGGTCCCGCCGCGTCCGGGTCCGGCTGTCCGAGAAGCGCAGCCGGGGGGCGTAGGGGTTGACCACGAGCAGCGGCCGGAGCAGCCGCTGGGCGTTGCGGTGCAGCGCCACCAACCGCTCCCGCTCCCGCTCCGCCAGCAGCCCGCCGAGCGTCTCCCGCTCCCGCTGCTGCTGGTGGATGGCCCGGGTCTGCTCGCGCTCCTCGTCCACCGTCAGCACCAGGCAGCGGTTGAGCAGCTCCTCGTCGACGTCGATGGCGGTGGTGGTGAGCACGATCGCCACCGGGCCCGACACCCGGTACTCGTGGGTCACCAGCCGCCCGGTGGCCGGGTCCTTGCCCGTCGAGGCGATCGACAGCTCCCCCTCCGACTGGAGCAGCTTGAGGGCGTACGCGGCCCGCTCCGCCCCCTCCTCCTCGACGATGGCCAGCACCTTGTGGGCCAGGTCGCGCCCCTCCATGTAGAAGAGCGACTGGCCGGTGAGCGCCGAGTACTTGACCCGCTCCTCCTCGGGGACGAAGGCCAGGACCGCCTCCAGCAGCGCCGACTTCCCCGCCGCCGAGCTCGACTGGACGATCACCGCCAGGGGACGCTCCAGCTTGCGGCTCACCACCGCCAGGTACCCGACCAGCTTGTTGGTCTCCTCCCCGACCACCCCGCAGCTCTCGAAGTCGGCGAGGATCCGCTCCACCAAATGGGGGTCGCGCAGCAGCTCCAGCGCCGCCCCCTCCTCCTCGTCACTCAGCTGCACTGCGGTCTGCTGAGGCTCGTGGGCGGCCCGGATCCGCTCCTCGGCGAGGGTCTCGCAGCGCAGCAGCACCTGGCCCAGGTCCTTGCGCACCGTCTCCTCGAGGACCCCGATCTCCTGGGCCGCCTGCTTGGCAAACCCCGCCCGCTGCCGCGCCGAGTACAGGTCCAGGGTGTCCACGTGGTACCCCCCGTCGCCCCCCTCGCCTCGCGACACCAGCAGGTTGACCCGAAGCAGGTCGAAGCTGGTCGCCCGCCCGATCCCCCGCACCCGCCAGCGCCGCCCCCCCTCTCCGCCCAGCTGCATCACCACCTCGTCGCCGCCCCCCCTCTCCACCTCCGCCGGGACCTCCGGCGGCGGTAGGGGCGGAAGCGGCGTCGCCACCGGCGGCTCCGGCATGGCGGCGAAGGGTGGAACGACCACCACCGGCACCTCTTCCTCCTTCGCTGCCCCCGCGAGCGCCTCCGGGTCGAGATGCGCGACCGCGGCCGGCGCCGTCGCCATCCCCCTCGCCGAGTTGAGCAGCACCGCCGCCCGCACCCGCTCCGCCAGCCGGCGCGGCGCCGTCGGGAGGTCGCTGCAGGCGTAGCTGTTGACGTCCTCCCCCTGGGGGAAGTGGACCCGGTACGCCTCGATGCCCAGGGCCGCGAGCCGCTCCCCCAGCTGGACCGCCGCCCGCTCGCCGGCGGCATCCCGGTCGTACGCGATGTGGACCCGCCGGATGCCGTGCCTCTGGAAGGCCTCCAGGTGGTCGGCGGTGAACCCCTCCACCCCGTACGCCGCGGTGACGTTGCGGATCCCGTGCACCCAGAAGGTGAGGGCGTCGAGCAGCGCTTCACACAGGACGACCTCCTGTGCCGCCGTCAGCATCGCTGCGTTCCAGACCCCGCGGTGGGGCCCCGGCAGGTACAGGTGCAGCGGCGTCCCCGCCCTCAGGTTGGCGGTGATCTTGCGCCCGTACATCTCGGTCACCCGGCCCGTTTCGTCGGTCACCGGCACCACCAGCGAGCCGTTGAAGTGCTCATGCCCCGACTCGCGCAGGATCCCCAGCCGCTGCAGCCGGGTCCTGATCTCCGCCCCCGACTTGCGGTTCCCCAGCGGCAGGCGCAGCCCGAGCGTCCGGTTGGCGAAGCCGAGCTGGAAGCGGTTCACCGCCTCCTGCGACCGGAGCCCCCGCTGCTCCAGGTACTGGAGCGCCTCCGGGCTCTCGGTCAGGGTGCGGTGGTAATAGCCGATGACCTGCGCGAGCAGCTCGCTGTCGTCGGCGTCCGCCTCCACCGGCGCCGGCAGGGTCCGCACCGTCCCACCCCGCAGCGGCCGCGACTCGGCAGAGAGGGGGGCGGCGAAGGGGAGGTCGGCCCGGAGCAGCTCCACCGCGTGGCGGAAGCTCACCCCACGCTCCCGCATCACCCAGTCGATCGGAGATCCCCCCGCCTGGCACGCCCCCAGGCAGTGCCACAGGTTCTTCGTCGGCGAGATCACCAGGCTGGGCTCGTGGTCCTCGTGGAAGGGGCACAGCCCGATCAGGTCCGCCCCCTGCCGGCGCAGCTTCACCCCCCGGGCCTCGGCCAGCCGCTCCACCGACACCTCGGCCTTCAGCCGCTCCAGCTCCGCCTCCGGGACCCGCGCCACCCGGCCTCCTCCGAAATCCTGTCAAGTCCCCCAAGGGACATGTTCTGCGTATCATATCGGACATGCCAGCCATGTCCAGCCTGGAGGCCGCCCGTAGCCTCTTGGCCATGCCCTTCCCTCAGCGGCTGGTCACCCTTCGCAAGGCGGACGGCCTCACCCAGCAGGCCCTCGCCGACATCGCCGGGCTGAACGTGATCCAGATCCGGCGCTGGGAGACCAGCGCCTCTCAGCCCTCCTTGGAGGCCCTCAAGAAGCTGGCCAAGGCGCTACGTACAACGACAGACTTCCTGCTCTTCGACGACGCCGAGCGCGGCCCCGATGACGATCTCCGGCTCGAGTTCGAGGCCATGACCCGGCTCGACCCCGAGGAGCGCAAGGTGCTGAAGGCCGTGATCGACAGCGTCGTCCTCAAGCACGATGTCCGCCGGGCCGGCCTCAGCCCCGCCATGGCGCGGTCAGCCTGAGATGAGCAGCTGAGGGGACCGGCCCCTCTCCCCCGGCTATCCAGGATTCAGCTGGCTGCTCTCTCCGACGCCAGCACCGGCCCCGGGCTCGCTCAGGCGATCAGCGACCTCCGATCAATAGTCGAGATGGCCCGATGGATTGGCCTCAGCGGGCGGCGGACACCTGCCTGATGCTCGTCCCCGGCTTCATGCGCACCGTTCCGCTCCGGAGCTGCCCAGTCAGCGTCCAGTACACCTCCAGGTCGATGACCTCGAGGTTGTCGACGACATCCTTTCCACCGAGGAAGAGCGGCACACGATACCCAGCACAATCGCTCAATCGAAGCGGCAACGCCGCCGCATTCGCCTCGCTCCACTGCGTGAAGAACTGATTCGCCAGCGCAGGTTCTCGCAACTCGTCGAGTTGCTCGTGAAAGGCCCTGAACGTCAGGGGGATCTCCAGCGCTTGGCCAGTACCCGGCTCCAGCATGAGAATCAGTGCCTCGCCACTCTGATCTCGGGCCCCGTCGAGCGCAAATTGCCGACCCAGCCAGTCGTAGGCGAACGGACACGCCCGTTGAGAAAACTGCGGAAGCGACTCACTCACGAGTTCCAGCGACCGCGGGCCGCTGGTCTCGCTGTGCACGCGATACAGACCACCTTCGAAGGAGCGACCCGCATACCGATCAGCGAATTCCTCATACCCATCAGCCCGGGCCAACCGGGTCTCCTGCCAAGCAGTCGCCGCCACACCGCTGTCAGGCACGAAGTGATCCGCAAAGGAGTCAAACATGTGTACTCCTTAGCATATCGAAACACCCACAATCGACGTGCCCACCGCCAAACCTCGAATCTGACACGCGATCTGCGCTCCGAGACTCCGGTTCACGCTCGCGTCCAGCGGGCTCAGGTTGCTCAGGGCATCCGAACCCCCGAGCTGCAAGTCGATGACATGGTCGATGTCTGCAGCGCTTGGAATTTCTCCACCGGCAGCCCGCCACATCGAGGCGGCCGATGTGCCACCTCGCTCGACCGCTGTCACGCTCAGCTGACCGCTCTGCGCCGCCTGATCCAGCGCGGCCACCTTCGCGTCCGCAGCTGCTATCTGCTCGGCCGACCAGCCCGCCTTGTAGCCCAAGGACAACGTGGTGCCAGTAGCCTCTGTGGCA
>JBEKAP010000119.1:0-7588 GCA_050015875.1 Candidatus Dormibacteria bacterium
CCTGGTGCTGCGCAAGTACCTGGAGCGCCTGGGTGAGACGTGGGAGGAGGCGGATCCGCCCCGGCCCCGGGTGAGCCCCGACGAGACGCCGGCCATCGACGCCCTGACCCTGCGCTTCTTCGGCGAGCAGCGGCTGGCCCAGCGCTACGCCGCCCTCGCGGGCGCGGCCCCCGAGCCCGTGCTGGGCCGGATCCTCGGCGTTCTGGCCGCCGGCGAGGGGCGCCATGCCGCGGCCTACGCCACCTACCTCCGCCGCGCGGTCGAGCGGGATCCGGCCGCCCTACCCGGCATCCTCCGCCTCGGGCTCTGGACCCTGCGGGGTGCGGACGAGCTGCGCTCCGCCGCCGCACCTGACGGAGGGCCTGCGGCGCGACGCCAGGACCGCCACTGCCTCCTGCGCATGCGGGGTCTGTACCGGCTGCTGGCACCCGATCGCGAGCGCCAGGACGATGCCGCCGGCTTCTCTGCGGAGATCGCGGTGGAGACGCTCCCCGCTTTCAGGTCGGCAGCAGCCGGCGTGCCCTGAGGGCCAGCCAGATCAGGTGCCGGCGGGCCGGGTCGTCGATCGGGAGGCCGCGCTCCCGGATGCGCTGGAGGCGGTACACCACGGTGTGGCGGTGGAGGCCGAGCTTGGCGGCCGCCTCGCCGAGGCCGGACGTCGACAGCACCGCCTCCAGGGTCTCGTGCAGATCGCCGTGGCGATCGACTCCGGGAGCGCTCAGCGGTCCCAGGACGCTCCCGACGAAACGCCGCATCGCCTCCGGGTCGGTGTCCAAGACGGCGAAGACGCCCAGCTCGGCGTCGTCGTGGATCATCCGTTCCGGGACCAGCCGCTGGCCGACCTCCAGAGCGCGCTGGGCCCGGTGGGAGGCGTCGGCGACGTCGCTCAACCGATCCGCCACCGGGCCGACCCCGAAGACCACCCCCGGGTTGGTCTCGACGGCCGCGGCGCAGGGCGGCAGGTGGTCGACGCGAGGATCGACGAGCAGCATCCAGGTGTCCTCGGAGGCCGACACCGTGAGCGCGTGCAGCGGGCGCAGCACCCGCTCGGCGAGCTGGTCCTGGTCGCCCGGCCAGACGCAGGCGATCACCCGGTACGGAGGGGTGAGGTCCAGCTCGCATGCCGCGGCGGCCCGGCGCAGCTCGGGGGAGACGTCGCCGGCGAGGAGCCGGTGGAGGACCCGGTCGCGCTCCTGGTCGCGCCGGCGGAGCAGACGCTCGCGCCGCTCCAGGTAGGCGGCACCCACCGCCGCCGAGATCTCGTCGAGGTAGTCGATGACCTGGGCGGCGAGGGCGATGAGGGTCGTCTGGGGCATCTCGTGCTCGCGCGCGACGGTGCCGACGACCTCCTCCCAGACCACCTTGGCGGCCACCCGGTAGGCGGAGAGGAGGACGTCGAGGGGCACCTCGAGGTCGGCCTGGTCGGCGCCCATCTGGGCCAGCCGGTCGAGGTCGCCGAGGCGGGGCCCGCGCCCGTCATGAAGGCGCCGGACCAGCACGCGCAGGGCGTCCCGGCAGGCGGAGACGATGGAGCGGAGGTAGGCGACCGTGTTGAGCCGGCCGGGGAAGACGATCTCGGAGGAGATCCGCCGTGCCATCCGGCCGGCGATGGCGTCGGCGTCGGCGAGGAGACGGGCGGTGACCGCGGAGGGAAGATTGGCCGACTCGACCAAGACCGCCTGCCGCGGTTTGGATGTCATGGCCAACTTATCCACCTCACACAAAAAGCCGTGGTGGGGACCGCCCTGACGGCGGTTGTTTTGGCCATTCTGCACCAGGAGCATGAAATCGTGCTATACGACGACCTCTTCGTGAACCTGGAACGTGCCCGATGGAATCTGAGCCGCGACATCGACTGGGACGCCATCGAGCCGGACAAGCTGACCCCCGGGTGGATCTTCGACGTCCGCGAGGTCTGCCTCACCGAGCTCTCGGCGCTCTACGCGACCGAGATGTTCCTGCGCGACTTCTACGCCGACATCGACTTCTGCAGCTTCATCTCGGTCTGGTTCTACGAGGAGATGAAGCATCACCTGGTGCTCCGCAAGTACCTGGAGCGGGTGGGGGAGGTGATCCAGGAGTCCGAGCTGCCGAGGCTCCGGCTCAGCTTCGACGAGGGCCCCGCCATCGAGACCCTGACCATGCACTTCTGCGGCGAGCAGCGGCTCGCCCACTGGTACACCGCCTTCAGCGCCAATGCTCCGGAGCCGGTCCTCCGGCAGATCTTCAAGGTCCTGGCCGCCGACGAGCTGCGCCACGGCGCGGCCTACGCCAAGTACCTGCGCAAGGCGGTGCGCAACAAGCCGGAGGTGCTCCCCGCGATCCTGCGGATGGCGCTCTGGATGATCCGCACCACCAACGACAACCCGAAGCACCCGACGACCATCACCGAGCCCTCGGTGGTCTCCCTGCTCGAGGACCCGCACTACATCCGCCGCATGCTCAACATGTACCTTCCCGGCCGCGACCACGAGGCCCCGGTGCAGCGCCGCATCCTGGCCCTGATGTCCGAGCTGGCCGGCGTCAAGCTCGCCACCGTGCGGGACCTGCTCGCCCACATCCGGGTCGTGGAGGCGACGGAGGCCGTCGCCGTCTGACGCGCCGAGCGCGCCGAACGCGGCGGGTCCCGGGGCACCGGGACGCCGACCGGCGCCGCCGGCGAGCCGCACCGTCCGGGTGGCCGCGGGCTTGGGCATCCCCGCTTCTTGGATAATCGGTCGATGGCGGACGAGCTGCGCATCCACGCGACGGTGAGCGGGCGCGTGCAGAACGTCGGCTTCCGCGCCTTCGTGCTCTTCCGGGCCGCCGAGCTCGGGGTCCACTGCACCGTCGCCAACCGGCCCGACGGGACCGTCGAATGCGTGGCCGAGGGGACGCGCACCCAGATGGAGCTTTTGATTCAATCGCTCCATGAGGGTCCCCGCTCGGCGCGCGTGGATGCCGTCGAGGTGGTGGAGCAGCCGGTCCGGGGCGACCTTCCCTCGCCGAGGATGATGGCGTGAGCGGGCTGCGCATCGCCGGCCGGATGTCCCGTCTCGGCACCGAGTCCGCCTTCGAGACCCTGGCCCAGGCCAAGCGGCTGGAGGCGCAGGGCCGGGACGTCGTCCACATGGAGATCGGGGAGCCGGACTTCGCCACCCCGCCCAACATCAGCGAGGCCGCCATCCGGGCCCTCCGTGCGGGGGCCACCCACTACACGCCGGCGAGCGGGATCTGGGAGGTCCGCGAGGCGACCGCCCGCTACGTCACCCGCCAGACCGGGGTGGCCACCGGCGCCGAGCAGATCGTGCTCGTGCCCGGCAGCAAGAACCTGCTCTATTTCACCCTGCTCTCCCTGATCGAGCCGGGCGATGAGGTCCTGCTTCCTGATCCCGGCTACCCGATCTACAGCTCGTTGATCAACTTCGTCGGCGGCACCCCGGTGTCGGTGCCGATCCGCGAGCGGAACGACTTCCGCCTCGACGTCCAGGAGCTGCGCTCACTGGTGACCCCGCGCACCCGGGCGCTCATCGTCAACAGCCCCGCCAATCCCACCGGAGGGGTGCTCACCCGGGAGGACTGCGAGGCGATCGCGGCGGTCGCCATCGAGCACGACCTCTTCGTGGTGAGTGACGAGATCTATTCGCGGCTGATCTATGACGGCCGGCACGTCTCGCTCTACTCGATCGACGGGATGGCGGAGAGATGCGTTCTGATGGACGGGCTCTCCAAGGCCTGGGCGATGTGCGGTTGGCGGCTCGGGTTCGGGGCCATGCCGGTGGAGCTGGCGGAGCGGATGGATACCCTGATGATCAACACGGCGTCGTGCGCCGCCGCCTTCACCCAGTGGGCGGCGGTCGAGGCCTTCGAGGGCGCCGCCTCCGACGCCGCGGTGTCCGCGATGATGGCCGAGTTCACCGAGCGCCGCGACGTCGTCGTCGACGGGCTCAACGCCATTCCCGGGATCCGCTGTCACAGGCCCGCCGGGGCCTTCTACGTCTTCCCCAACATCGAGGGCACCGGCTGGGACGAGCGCTCTCTGCAGCAGGCGCTGCTCAACGAGGCCGGGGTCGCGCTGCTCGCGGGGACCGCCTTCGGCGCCCAGGGCCGGGGGTACCTCCGCCTCAGCTACGCCAACAGCGTGACCAACCTGGAGAAGGGCATCGAGCGGATCGGCAACCTGCTCGCCGGGACATCGCCGGGTCGTCCCCGCTCCGCCGCGGCGGTGCCGAGCTGAGCGAGGGAGCACCGGCCGAGGTCCGTCCGGGTCTCGACGAGACCCGAAGGCTGGCGCGGGAGCACGACCTGGTCGCCCTGGTGCGGACCATGCCGGCACCCGAGATGACCGGGCCGCGGCTGCTGGCCGCCGTCGGGGATCGACCCGGGGCCTTCCTCTTCGAGTCGGCGACCGGGGAGGGGGAGTTTGCCCGCTTCACCTTCGCGGGACTGGCCGGGCCCGAGCGGTTTCGGGTCCGCCGTGGACGCCTCACCCGCCTCGGCGAGGGGGAGCCGGCCGCCCCGGTGCCGTGCCCGGACCCGCTCCGCGCTCTCCAGGACTTCACCACCGGTCCGAGGGTCGCGCTCCCCGACGACCTCGACGTGCCCTTCACGGGCGGATCGGTCGGGCACCTCTCCTACGAGGCGGCGACCAGCTTCGAGAAGGTCGCCCGTCCGGAGCGCGACCCCCTCGACCTCCCCGACGCCTGGTGGGGGCGCTGCCTCTCCTGCACCGTCCTCGACCGGGAGAGGGGGCTGGTCCACCTCATCACCCACATCCCCACGGACACGGACCTGGCCGAGGCCCACGCCCAGGGGGTGCGCCGGCTCGATGCCATGGGGGCGAGCCTGGCGGCCGCGGCGGCCCCCGGCGTCGCGGTCGCGCCCTCCGCCCCCGCGCCGCTGCCCGACGGCGCCGCCAACCTCAGTCGTGGCGACTTCACCGGGGCGGTGAGGCGGTGCCTGGAGTACATCGCCGCCGGGGACATCTTCCAGGTGCAGATCTCTCGCCGCTTCAGCCTGGAGTTCGAGGTCTCCCCGATGACCTTCTACGCCGCGCTGCGAGACGTGAATCCGAGCCCCTACATGTTCTCTCTCCGCACCGACGACTGCGCGCTGGTGGGCACCTCCCCGGAGATGCTGGTCCGGGTCTCGGCGGACGGACAGGTGGATTACCACCCGATCGCGGGCACCAGGCGGCGCGGGCGGACGCCGTCGGAGGACGCCGCCATGGAGCGCGAGCTGCGGGAGAGCATCAAGGAGCAGGCCGAGCACCTGATGCTCGTCGACCTCGGACGCAACGACGTGGGCAGGGTCTGCGAGATCGGCAGCGTCGAGGTCGACGATTACGGCGCGGTGCGCCGCTACGCCAATGTGATGCACCTGGAGACCTCGGTCCAGGGGCAGCTCCGCTCCGGGCTCACGGCGGTCGACGCGCTGCGCGCCTGCTTCCCGGCCGGGACGGTGACCGGTGCCCCCAAGGTGCGGGCCATGGAGATCATCGCCGAGCTGGAGCCCGAGGTCCGCGGCGTCTACGCCGGGGCGGTGGGCTACCTGGACTTCCGGGGCAGCCTGGACACGGCCATCGCGCTGCGCACCGCGGTGGTGCGCGGGGGCCGGCTCCATCTCCAGGCCGCCGCCGGCATCGTCGCCGACTCCGATCCCGCCGAGGAGGCGCTCGAGATCGACAACAAGCTGCGCGCCCTGCTCCGGGCCGCCGAGGCGGTCCGCCCGGCGGCGGGCGGGGTGAAGGGCCGACGGTCGTGAACGAGGAGTTCCTCCTGCCCGAGCGGGCACTCGGAGATTCGGTCGTCGTTGTCGACAACTACGACTCCTTCACCTTCAACCTGGTGCAGCGGCTGGGCGAGCTGGGCGCGCGCTGCGTCGTGGTCCGCAACGACACCACGACGGTGGCCGCCATCGCCGAGCGCCGGCCCGCGGCCGTGGTGGTCTCGCCGGGCCCCAGGACGCCGGCGGAGGCGGGGATCTCGGTGGAGCTGATCCGGGCGCTCGGCGGCCACATCCCCATCCTCGGGGTCTGCCTCGGGCACCAGGCCATGGGTGAGGCGTACGGCGGACGCGTGGTGCGGGCGCCGTCGATCATGCACGGCAAGCTGAGCCAGGTGCACCACGATGGCGGCGGCCTCTTCGCGGGCGTCGCCGACCCCTTCGCCGCGACCCGCTACCACTCCCTGGTCGTCGAGCCGGCCACCCTGCCGGCGTCACTCGAGGTGACCGCCTGGACCGACGACGGCGTGATCATGGCGCTCCGCCACCGAGAGCATCCGGTGGTCGGCGTCCAGTTCCACCCCGAGTCCATCGGCACGATCGCCGGCTATCGCATCCTCGAGAACTTCCTGGAGATGACCTCGGCGCCGCTCGGAGCCCGGGTGTGAGGATGCCGGGGCGCACGCGATGAACCCGGACCTCGGGGCTCTCGGGCCCATCGTGGAGCGGAAGCGGCGCGAGGTCGAGGAGATCAGGTGTGGCCGTGGCGCCATCTGGGCCAAGGCGGAGTTGCTGCCTCCCGCAGCCGGCTTCGAGGCCCTCCGCGGGGGTCGGGTGATCGCCGAGCTGAAGCGGCGCTCGCCGAGCGGCGGGGCGCTGCGCGCGGAGCTCGACGTCGCCGCGATCGCCGCGGCTTACGCGGCGGCGGGCGCCGCTGCGATCTCGGTGCTCACCGACGCTCCCGACTTCGGCGGGTCGCCGGCCGATCTGGAGGCGGTGCGCGCCGCCGTCTCGATCCCGGTGCTGCGCAAGGACTTCACGGTCGACCCGGTGCAGATCGCGGAGTCCCGCGTCCTCGGCGCCGACTGGGTGCTGCTGATCGTTGCGGTGCTCGATGGGGGCTCCCTGGAGGAGTGCCTGGAGGCGGTGCGGCGGGCCGGTGCCCATGCCCTGGTCGAGGTCCACGACGAGGATCAGGTGGAGCGCGCCGTGGTCGCCGGGGCCGCCTGCGTCGGCATCAACAACCGCGACCTGCGCACCCTCCGGACCGACCTCGGGACCTTCTCCCGGCTCCGCCGGCTGCTCCCCGACTCGGTCGTGAGCGTCGCCGAATCCGGGGTGCGCAGCGCCGCCGACGTCGCGCGCCTGGTGGGGGAGGGGGCCGACGCCGTGCTGGTCGGGGAGGTGCTGATGCGGCATCCCGATCCGGGATCGCTCTGCGCCGAGCTGGTGTCCACCGCCAGCGCCGCGGCCGGGGTGACCCGGTGATCGTCAAGGTCTGCGGCGTCCGCACCGCCGCCATCGCCGAGTGCGCCGTCGACGCCGGCGCCGACTGGGTCGGGGTGGTGCTGGAGCCCCGCAGCCCCCGGTACGCCGGCGACGCCGAGGTGGAGGCTGTCCGCCGGACGCTGGCCGGGCGCGCCGACCTGATCGGGGTGCTGGTCGAGCCGTCGGCGGAGCGGTGCCGGGAGCTGACCCTGCGCCACCGGCTGGACGCGGTCCAGCTCCACGGCCGGGTGGACCCGGGGGTGGTGAGCGATATCGACGTCCCGGTGATCCGCGGGATCAACCCCGACTGCCCGGATGACGCCTTCACCGACGGCTGGTGGCCGGACTGCCTGCTGCTCCTGGACAGCGCCCCCCGGGCGGCCGGAGCGCTCCCCGG
>JBEKAP010000120.1:0-7587 GCA_050015875.1 Candidatus Dormibacteria bacterium
GACGCCCTGGTCTCGCAGTGCGGGCTCCAGAGCGGGGAGCGCCTGCTGGTGACCGGCGCGGCGGGCGGCGTGGGCACCGCGGCGGTGCAGATCGGGATCGCGCTCGGTGCCGGGGTGGTGGCGAGCGTGCGCCACCCCGCCCTCCGCCCCGCGGTTGCGGAGCTGGGCGCGCAGGTGGTGGATCCCCTGGAGGCCGCGGGGCGCGGCCCCTACGACGTGATCCTCGAGCTGGTGGGCGGGCCCAGCTTCGAGGCCAACCTGCCGGCTCTCGCCCAGGGGGGACGGCTGGCCGTCATCGGGGTTGGCGGGGGTCCCCGCGTCGAGCTGGACCTGCTCGCCCTGATGGGCCGGCGCGCCCGGGTGATGGGCTCGACCCTGCGCAGCCGTTCCCCCGAGGAGAAGGCGCTCGCCACGCGGCGCATCGAGACCGATCTGCTGCCGCTGGTGGAAGCGGGCAGGCTCCGCGTGATCGTCGGCGAGGTCTTTGCCCTGGAGGGCGCTCCAGACGCCTACGCGCGCTTCGCGAGCGGGGGCAAGCTGGGAAAAATCGTACTCATCCCGTGCGCTCTGGCGACAGGAGCGTAACGCGCGGATACGGCGCCGGAGTCAGACTACGATATCTGTGATGGACGAAAGCCAACCCGCCGCCCCCGGCGGACCCAAGCCAGATATCAAGGCAGAGCCGGGCTCCGCGGCGGACAAGTTCGCCGGTTGGACCCCAGGTGCGCACGACGTGATCCCCATCCTGCCGCGCGGTGCCGCCCTCTTCGAGGGGATCCCGGCGCCCGCGATCGTGATCGAGGCGCTCGGGCCGGTGATCGGCGACGGCGCTCTCGTGAGCCGTCGCTCGGGGTCGGTGGGGGTCATCCTGATCAAGGAGGGCGGCCTCTTCGAGGTGTACGCCTTCGAGGGTGGCAAGAGGCTCGAGGGCCAGAAGGCCCTCCAGCTCATCTCCAGCTGGACCGACGCCACCATGAGCGCGTACCAGCTGGACCGCATCGTCGTGGCGGTGGCGCCGTCCCTCTACCGGGGCACCCCCTGCTACGAGGACCTCCGGCTCGAGTGGACCGACTGGAAGGGCCTCCTGGCCGACCTCTGCAGCCGTGACGGACTCTTCGTCGTCGAGCTGGACACCCCGCTCGGCCGGGGCGTCACCCTCATCCTCGACGGGCGCCAGGTGGCCACATACACCGAGGCCCACCCGGAGCTCGGCCCCGAGGGCCTCCTGGATCCGCTCGCCGCCACCAAGCGGGGGACGATCTGGGTGCGCCGTGAGCCGGCGACCGCGCCGGCCGTCGTCAAGCCGGTCCCCGCTCCCCCGGCCAGCCCGGCGCCGAAGATGCCCGAGCCGGCCGCGGCCGCCGAGGCCAAGGAGAAGCCCGCGGCCGCTCCCCCCAAGGCAGCGCCACCGATCAGCGTCGGCATCGACTGGTCGACCACGCCGCTCTGGCGCGCGGAGGCAGGCGGCGAGCCGCCCGCCGGAGCCCCGATGCCCGGCGCCGCACACGCGGCGGCCCCGCAGGCGGAGCCATTCAACCCCTTCGCAGTGTTCGAGGACGGCGACGACGCCCACGCGGCTCCTTCCGTGGCGGCGATGGCCGACACGCTCAAGGAGGTGGCGCGGGTTCGCCTCCAGCGCTCGTCCACCCGCGTGGAGGCCATGATCGACGAGGCCATCGCCCAGCATCTGCCGCTGGAGACCCTCATCGACGACGTCCGCGGCCTCGTGATCCGCGGCGTCATGCAGGCCACGCTCGACGAGGTCGCGGACGAGATGGCAGCACTGGTCTCCGCGCCGCACTGATCCCCATGGCGCGCTGATGTGGCGTTTCCGGGGGCGGCGTCTCGCCCTCGTGGTGGGCTGTCTGCTGGTCCTGGCCGGAATCGGCATCACCATCCATGGCCTGGTCCAGCAGGCGAGCGTGCAGCAGGCGGTGGCCGCCCGCGGGCAGAACGACGTCAACGCGGTCAACAGCTGGCTGGCCGGCGCGGCATCGGGCAGCCCGTCATCGACCCGCGGGTCGAGCGCGACGGCATCCGGCACCTGCGGCGGCGGCGGGAGCGATTCGGACGCCTACGCGCTGGTCGAGTTCACCGGGCTCCCCCAGTACGGATATGTCGGGGTGGCGGTGAACGGCGACTGGACCAAGCTCGACGACCGCTCGATGGTGCACTGGTACGGGAGCCCCGCGCCGGGTGGCGAGGGCAATGTGGTCATCGCCTTTCACCGGGAGCCCGACTACCAGAACATCGACCAGCTCACGGTGGGCGACACGGTGACCATCCAGGACCGGAGCTGCCAGACCTACGTGTACACGATCACGCAGGGCTGGGACCTCGCCCCGAGCGACGTCACCCAGCTGGTGCCCACCGGGGGCCAGGTGCTCACCCTCATCACCTGCACGCCGTGGTGGCAGGACTACGACCGGCTGGTCTGGCGGGCTGACCTCACGAGCGTCGACGGAGTGCCGGTCTCGCCGTCCGCCTCCTGATGACTCGGGGTCGCCGGGGGATCCCGGCGACGATCAGCGTCCCAGGGGGAAGGGCATCGGAATGGCCTCGCCCCCCGTGGGCACCGCGACGGTCAGCAGCTGGCCGTCGCTGCACCGGCGCTGCCAGCTCGCGTGCGCCTGGGAGTGGAGTGTGTCCACGCAGGTCACGGCCCTGCCCCCGAGACGGAGCGTGCAGTGCTCCGCCACCCCGGCCGCGGTCCGTGGGCCGTACGTGCAGACTCCGGTCACCATCGCCCCTTCCAGGTACGTGACCGCGGACGCGATCACCACACCGTCAGGACGGTCGACCATCAGGAGCGTCGCCGGTCCGGTGTAGAGCCGGCCAAAGGTCAGGCCTCCGTTGTTGGCGGGATGGGAGAGGGTGAGCCCGGCGACGTGGACGGTGTCCCCTTCGAGGTAGACGCTGAGTGGAGGGCGGGTCACGGTCACCACCGCGGCGGCCACCGCCAGGGCCACGCCGGCCGCCGCCACCAACTCGGAGCCGCGTCGCCGCCAGAGCCTCACGGCCGCGGACGTGGTCCGGGCCTGCCGACGCGGTCGGAGGTCCCCGATGGGGACGGGAAGGTGCTGGGGGTCGCGGTCGATCGCCCCGGCCGTTCCGGGGCGCCGCCTCATGTCCGGGCTCGCCGCGGCATGGCGGCGATGGCCTCGGTGAGCTCGCGATAGGCGAGCCGGAGACGGGAGGAGAGTTGTTCGACGGGTACTCCCTCCATCCCGGCCAGCCGCACGGCGTTCGCATCGTCGGGGACCTGCACCAGGCTCATCGCCCGCTGGCGCAGGGCACGCACGTACTCGAGTGTCGCCGGGTTGTCGCGCAGCCGCCGCGAGGTGGGAACGATGTAGGCGACCACGGTGGGGGGCAGACCGCCCACGTCGAGGTAGTCGAGGGCGCCGTTGAAGTCGGCTCGAGCCGAGGTCGTCGGCAGCACCAGGGCGTCGGCGAGCTCGAGCCAGTAGGCGGCGACCGCCGCCTCCGGCCCCGCGGTCGGATCCGGGAGCCGGTTGGACATGTCGATGACGATGAGCGTGTAACGGCGCCGGAGGTGCTCGGCCAGGCGACGGATCGCGGTCCGCGAGTACTCGGTCGCATCGCGGACCTCGGGGTAGCACGCCAGCGCCGGGGTGGTGGCGTGGATGGGGGGAGGGGTGTCGCGATTGCCGAGCAGCGCGGCGACGGTCTCGCGAACCGTCGCCGCCTCGGCGGGAAGGTTCATCTGTCCCCAGGCGTCCGGGTTGGCGATGTTGGCGTCGACGATGCACGCCATGTGGCCGATCCGGTCCAGCACCGTGCCGGCGGCGATCGCGATCCCGGCTGCGAAGCTGGTCTTTCCCACGCCGCCCTTGCGCGAGCCGGTGACCACGATGGTGGTCCCGCGGCCGGCGAGCTGCTGCGCCAGCTCCGCATCCGGACGCGGGCGGAACGTCCGGCGGGATCGGAGCACGGCGCTGAGCGCCCCCGCGCCCGGACGGCGTGGAGCGAGGCGCGCTCTGCGAGGAATTCCGGCGGCCGGGCTCTCGGGTGCGAGATATCCGGCCGCTGAAAGGAGGTCGGCGGCGCTCCCGCTGTCCGGCTCGACCGAGGAGAGGGCCGGTGTCACGTGACGATCCGAGGGCGTGGACGGCGCCGCCGAGGGCACGGACCACGGCGTCGTCACGGGCGACGCGCTGAGGCGACCAGGGAGCCGGCCGCTGAGAGCTGCCATCCGCAGCGCATCCCCCTGATCGAAGACGACCAGATCCCCACCCCGGGCCGTGCTGTAGTCGTGCATCACCACAGTGGCGAAGTCCAGGGGACCCGTACAACTGAATGGCCGAGCTCGCGGCTGGACGGCGTAGGCGGCCATACGCGCGGGGTCATGGACCCCGATGTAGAAGATCCCATCGACCCCCTGAAGCCAGCCCTCAAGCCCCTGCGCGTCCTTCAGCAGGTAGACGGGGTGAGCCGCGCCGGGCACCTCGGCCGACCACCAGGTGTCGAGCTCGCCCTGGCACCCCGGGTCGGCGAAGAAGGAGAGCCCCCCGGCGGGGGGGACCAGGAAGACCACGGGCACCCGGCTTTCGGGGTGGCGAACCCGCGCCAGCAGTTGGGCGAGCACCCGTGACTCCGCCGCATCATCGAGGAGGATCAGGAAGGCGCAGCCATTCTGATCCGGGTCATCGAGCAAGCGATGCCGCCTCCCTGATCTGCTGCGTCCCGCCGCCACAGCAGATTCCACCTCCACCGTCGACCCGGTTGACGACACTCAGGCTGAGGAGGACGACCCCGGCGAGCACCAGCGCGATGGCCCGGATGCTCCTGCTCGTACCCGTTCCTCGGACGGCCATCCGCAGGCCCCTGACGAGCGCCAAGGCGACCGCGGTCAGCACCACCGCGTAGCAGACGAGGGAGAGGAACGCGACCGCTGACTGCATGGAGGGATAGGAGCCGCTCAGAAACTGTCCCGCGAGGCCTAGATTGGGAGGACCGAGGGTGACCGCCGAGGCGCCGAGCAGCACGCCGCCAGAGGCGAGACCGGCAACCGCCCCGGCGACGGTTCGACGCTGCTCAGCCAAGGCCGAGTCCGCCGCTGATGGTCGCGAAGACCGGCGCCCCGATGAGGATGAGCAGAGGGATGAGCATCATGGCGACCGGGATGGTCACGAGCGTCTTGGCCCGGGCTGCGCGAAAGCGAGCGTCGGCCAGGCGATTCTGGTAGACGGCCCTGGCCACCCGGGTGTAGGTCTCACGCTCGCTCATGCCGACATTCGCATTCGCCGCGGCATCTGCAACGACAGCGAAGAGCGGTATCCCGTACTCCGCGGAGATCAAGCGGTAGAGCTCGATCGTGGTCGAATGGGGCTGGTGCACGAGCCGCAGCCAGCCCCGGCCGTCGACGATCGACTGCAGCGACTGATGGTCGACGCAGCGCGAGAGGATGCGCACCGCATCCTCGAGTTGGAGCCCTCGACCATCGGTCATGATGGCCACCAGCATCATCATGTCGCCGAGCGACTGGTCCGACTGCTCCTGACGGGTCCTGGCGCTGCTCCTCAGCCAGGAGATCTGCAACGCGAACGCCGCCGCTGCAACCAGCAGCACCATCCCTGGAGGGAGTGGCCACGCGCCGTTCTCGACAAGTCCCACGGCCAGCAGGCCCAGGAAGAGGGCGGCGGCGAGCAGCGCCAGGAAGAAGACGCGAAGCAGGTAGCCCTGGGGGCTCTCGGACCAGCCGGCGATGGCGAGTTGGCGGTTCAGGTCGAGCTCGTCCTGCAGCCGGCGCAGGAACGGGACCCGGGCGACCGCCCTCTCCAGCCGTCCGGCCGGTGTCGCGTAGCCGCGCAGCGCGGCGAGCCGCCGCCAGGCGCGAACGTCGTCCGGCGTGAACACGTCGAGACGGAGCAGCCCCAATGCCCAGACACCGACGGTCGCCAGCGCGATGAAGGCGAAGGGCAGCACTCGGAGCAGCTCAGCCACCGAGCCGCTCCTGCTCCTCGGCGAGCCGCGGGAGGTTCCAGCGAGTCCAGGTCTGGGGTCGCACGATGAGGCCGAGGAAGACGACGAGGCCGGTGAAGATGACCGCGACCACGATCAGGATGACCTGGCCGGCGAAGGACTGGTAGTAGGCGCGCAGGGTGTCAACCCCCAATGCGATGGCGAGCATCACAAGGAGGAGCGAGGACATCGCGAAGGTCACGGCGCGCTGCTGCGCCAGCGTGACCATGCTCTCCTCCTGGATGGCCAGCTGCGCCTCGCCGACCGGAAGCAGGACCGTGTCGATGGTCTGGATCAGGAAGTCGGAGTTGCGGCTGCGAGCCCAGATCAGCACCGCGGCCACCTGCTCGACGATAGGGGATCGCGCTCGCACACCCATGTCGACGACGTTGGCGATTGTGGAGCCGCCCCGGGCCAGCGGCGCCAGCACATAGCCGAGCTCAGGGCCCGGGTTGCGACCCAGCTCCTGGAGGGCCGTGTCCAGCGACTGGTTGGAGACCGCCATCCGGTCGCGCAGGTTGCGGAGCTGGCCGAGGAACGAACGCTCCATCCGCAGGCGGCGGCTGGCCGCGCGTCCCGCGAGGGCAAAGCGGAACCCCACCGCCCCCGCGACGGGCCCGATCACCCACAGCAGGGTGACGCCGGTGATCCACGCCACCAGAAGTCCGAGCGCGACGAACAGCAGACGCAGGACGACCCAGCGCTGCCACGGCCAGCCCAACCCGGCGGCGATGTCCTTCTCCCGCTCCAGGACCGAGATGCGCCTTTCCCCGGAAGGCCTCAGGCGGTGGAGGTCCACGTCGAGGATGGCCGCGCAGGCTCCACACGCGGAGGCCAGCGCCACAATGACCCCCACCACCAGAAGAACCGGCAACTGGGCCACCACGGCGAGCGCGGTCACAGGGGCGGCACCTCCTCACCCCAGAGATGGGGGCGCAACCGGGGAGCCAGTCGGGAGAGGTTTCCGATGAGGTCGGTCATCCTTTCCCAACCGCCGAAGCCGGCCTGACGGTACACCCATTTGTGGTTGCCGCCCCGCTCCACGGCCAGGATGCCGGTGACCCGGCGGCGGCCGTCCTGGTTGGCGAGATGGACGACGACGTGGATGGCCTGCTCGACGATCCGCCGCGCCATCTTCTCGTTGCCGGCAAAGCGCGGATTCTCCATGACGTACTGGACCGACTGGTCGAGGGCGAGCTCGGCGTCCTCGGCGTGGATGGTGGTCATGGAGCCGTCGTGACCGGTCATCAGCGCCTTGCACACCGCGGCCATCTCCTCACCCCGCGACTCGCCGAGGATCAGCCGGTCTGGCTGGAAGCGGAGAGCGTGACGGACCAGGCCGAACATGGTCAGCTGGCGCGCCTCGGTGTCCGCGCGGATCGAGGGGATGGTGGAAACCGCGGTGGTCAAGCCGTGCCACGGCTCGCCGTCGCCGCGGTCCTGGTCGAGGTGCAGCTCGGCACCGTCCTCCACCACCACGATGTGGTCGGCGGGTGATGCCAGCCCGCAGAGGACACGCATCAGGGTCGTCTTGCCCGTCCCCGTCCCGCCTGCGATCAGGATGTTGGCCCGGGCATCGACCAGTGCTTCCAGGAAGACCGC
>JBEKAP010000121.1:0-7502 GCA_050015875.1 Candidatus Dormibacteria bacterium
GGAACCTTCGTTCACCATTTCCGGAGATGATACGCGAGGTCCGCCGGCCTGCCGGTCGGAAAAGTTGTACGGTTGTCCACAGATCATGGATGCACGATAATGCACACTTCCCGTGCAGCCATATCCCACAGCGCGTACTATAGCTTTCGTGCAGGAAATTGTGACCCGTCGCGAAGTTATCAGTTGAGTTACGCGCGAAGTTATCAGTAACTTCACACGGGCGCGGGATCGCCGTGGGTAATCGGTTCGTAACCAGTGTGTGCCTCGAGACTCAGCTTAGGTCGCGGCTCGAAACCTCGCACGCTCCTGCACGTCGTACCTCACATGTTTCTGGGCCCACGCCGCCGGAACCGCTTCACGCCATCCCTCCGCATGGCGATCGTGGGGATGACGTAACCGCCCGCTATCCCGGAGACCGCGAATGAGGCGACCCCAACAAGCCCCATCCACTCTCCAGCCTCCACCGCACCGAGGCGCTGGAGGGCCAATCCCAGAATTCCGACGCCGAATGAGCTGAGCGCCACGCCACCAAGTCGGACCCCCACGGGTGTCGGATATGCGCCGGCCCGCCACCAATGCCTGAGCCATCTGGCACGGTCTCTCGCGGCGAACCGGGTGGTGTAACCCCTCCAATTCCCCGCTACAGCCAGCCCGGCGATCACCGTCACAGAGGCGACCAGTGCGACAGCTATGTAGGCGGCGGGCATGTTCCGAAGCTCCCCACTGGAAGGCTCAAGGCTGGCCGCGGCGCGCGCATCCGAGACTTCGTGTAATCGCATGACGCGGTTTCCAATGCATCGCTCACCGGACACGCGCATAACGAGGACTTCCTAGGGCAGGGCAGAGTTCGCCGTGCGAGGTGGGGAGCGGAAGCCCTAGGCACACTTCTGAATGGCACCTTCCACCTCACTCGTTAGCCCAGCAGGGGTGGCGTACCCATTGATCCCGGGGATCGTGGCTATCAGATCCTGGTAGGTCAGCTGCCAGGAGATGCCCGGAGCCCCAAGTCCAAAGGAGAATCCGACCAATCCGGTGCTGGGGCTGTAGATCTGGTCAATAGCCGCGCCGCCTGCCGCGATGTCGACTTCCGTCGTGTAGCCGGAGATGAAGGCATCGACCGTCGAAGCGGATGGAGAGTTGCCGGAACCGGGCGGACCGACCCATCCCATGCCAGCGATGCTAAATGAGACAAGCGAAGGTGAATACCCGATCCCACCTCCTCCACCCAAGTAGAGGTTCCCGTTGTCGAGATTGAGCACGGCCGTGACACTGTCAGTAATACCGCCGACACCGATGGAGCCTGTCAAGACCACGTAGTCGGGGTGCCGGAGGTCATCCTTTCCGCTCAAGAGTTCTGACCACCCGGCCACCGATTGCTGCGCGGCGCCGGCGAGCGCTTCGGCGCCGTCGGCAGCGCACCAGTCTCCAGATGGCCATATAGTGCAACTGGGGTCCAGACCCGTTGGATCGCCGACATTCAAAGGACTTCCGAACGCGTAGCCGTAAGGTGAACCGGTAGCGGCAACGGCTGGGTCCACGGTGAGGAACTGGGCGGTGGCGGGATCGTAATAGCGGCTCTCCAGATATTGCAGCCCGGTGGCCACATCTGTGTACTGCCCGTCGTACTGAAGCGGAGTGCTGACCCCGGTGTGGCTGGTGACGTTGCCGTAGGGGTCGTAGGAGTACGTTCCCACCACCGCTCCCGTGGAGCTGGTCAGTAGCCGGGTGCTCCCCTGACCGTCCTGATGGAGGTCGACCGCAGTGGCGCCGGTGATCTGCTCGATCGGCAAGCCGCCGGGCCCGTAGACGTAGTCGTTGGTCCCATCGGAGAGCAGCAGCGGCAGGCTCCCGCTCTGGTTCCAGGTGAACTGGCTGGTCACCCCGTCCACCGTCTCGCTCATACGCAGGCCGTCGCCGTCGTAGCTGTAGGAGGCGGTCGTGGTCGGGCTCTGGAGTCCGATCAGCCGCTGGGCCGCGTCATACGTGTACGTCTCCGCTGCCACTGCCGACGAGTCTACGGCCACCGACAACGCCGCGCTGCCGGTGACCTGGGCCCGGTCCACGACCACCACCCCGTCGGTCACCTTGACCGGGGTGCTCCCGCTCAGGCTGAGGGTCCCCGAGGCGGCGTAGAGGGAGCCGGTGATGGTCAGCGCACCGCTGCCCGAGACGGTGAGGGTGGCGGCGTTGCCGCGGTCGGCGAAGACAGCGACCCCCTTGCCCGACCCCAGGGCTCCGCCGGTCAGGTGGACGATGCCGCTGCCGGTGACCGAGAGGGCGGCTCCGTCCTTCCCCGCGGCGCAGGGGGTCGGGTAGCTCGAGCAGGCCAGGTAGAGGGTGACCCCGGATCCGGTGATGCTCCCGGAGCCGCTCACGGTCACCCCGCCCGTGACCACGTAGGTCCCCGGGTTCAGGGTCAGCGTGCCGTTGCCCGACACCGTGATCGTGGAGTAGATGCCGGGGCTCGCCGTCTGGCTCTTGGAGCCGGAGATGGTCAGGGCCGTGGCGGTGCCGCTCAGCGCTGGAGCGGGCAGGGTCGCCAGGGGGTCGGGGGCGATCGCCGCCCCGGTCACCGCGGTCGGGCTGGTCGACGCGGTTCCGCTCTTGGTCACACCTCCCGCGACCAGCACCTGGGTGCCGGTGACCTTGGCGCTGCCCGACAGCTCGATCGCCTGGGTGGACGAGGAGTCGACAGTGACGATCCCGGCCGCATTCACCGTGGCCGCGCCGGAGAGGGTCAGAGCTCCGCTGGCGCTGGGGTCGAGCAGGCAGAGGGCGCAGCTCTGGGCAGCAGTGCCAGGGCCGGTCTCCGAGGTCCGATCGCCGTTCGCGTCATAGCTGAGGCTGGTCGTCCCGGTGCCTGCGGTCACCTTCGTCAGCTCGTCACCGCCGTTGTAGCTGAGCGATTGGGTCGGGGTCGTGACCAGGTCGCCGGCCGCGTTGTACGCGTACGCCTGGCTGTTGGCCGAAGCCAGCTGGTTGAGGGACGTGTACGAGTACTTCTCCGAGCCGCTGACCGCCCCGGTGGTGGTCGCCGAGGTCTGCTGGCCGAGCGGGTCCCGCCCATAGCTGAAGCTGGCCAGCGAGGTCGAGCCCAGGGTGTCGCTGATCGAGGTCAGCTGGCTGGCGTCGTTGTAGGTGGAGCTCTGCTTGACCCCGCTCGGGTCGGCCTCCGTGACCAGGTTGCCATCCGGGTCGTAGTTGAAGCTGATCTTGTTGCCCAGCCAGTCGGTGACCGAGGTGAGCTCCTCCGCCTGGTTATAGGCCTGGGCCACCGCCTTGCCGTTGGGATAGGTGAGGGAGGTGAGGTTACCGGCCAGGTCGTACCCGTACCCGACCGTGGACCCCGCCCCGTCGGTCACCTGGGTCAGCCGCCCCAGCGAGTCGTAGCTGTACGCCGTCGTCCCGGTGCCGTCCACCATCTGGGTCCGCTGTCCCAGCGAGTCGTAGCTGTACCCGACCGATGGGGTCGTGTCCGAGTAGTGGATCGAGGTCAGCTCGTTGTCCGCGTCGTAGCCGTTGGTGGTGGTCTGGCCAGACGAGTCGACCTCGGTGAGCAGATTCCCGTCCGGGTCATAGCTGTAGGTCGTGGTGTGACCCAGCGGGTCGGTGGTCGAGGCCACCCGGTCCAGGGCGTTGTAGGTGTAGGTGGTCACGTCCCCGGCTCCGTCGGCCTGGCTCACCACGTTGCCGTCCTGGTCGTACCCGGTCTTCTCCACGGTGCCGTTGGGCTCGGTGGTCGCGGTCAGCTCGTTGTCCAGGTCATAGCTGTTGGTGGTCACGTTGCCGTCGGCGTCAACTGTCTTGACCACGTTGCCATCCGCGTCGTAGGCGGTCGTGGTTGTGGCCCCCAGCGGATTCGTGGTCGAGGTCAGCTCCCCCAGCGGGTTGTACGCGTACGTGGTCGTGAAGCTGGCCGGGTTGGCCCCGGCGACGCTGCCGTCCGGGCTCACCTGGCTGAGCAGCTCCCCGATCGAGCTGTAGGTGGAGGTGGTGGTATCCCCGTCCGGATCGGTCACCCGGACCTGGTCGCCATCAGCGTCGTACGCCATCGTCCAGGTGTTGCCGTCGGCATCGGTGATGGCGGTGACGTCCCCGGGATGCCCGCTGTTCCGGTAGGTGAGGGTGACCGTCGCCGCTTGGCCGGTCGAGGTGAGCGGCCGGGAGGTGCTGAGCAGGTTGCCGCTCGCGTCATACGTGTAGGTGGTGGTGACCCCCGAGGGGTCGGTCACCGACGTCACGTCGTTGAGCGCGTTGTACGTGTACGTGGTGGTCCGCCCCAGCGGGTCGGTCTGGGTGAGCAGGCTCCCCTGGGCGTCGTAGGTCGAGGTGGTGATGCCGCCGTCCGGGTCGGTCACCGCGGTGAGCCCCAGGGTGACCGGGTCGTACGCGTAGGTGGTGGTCGCCGCCTGGGCCGTCCCGGCGCCCTGCGTCTCCGACTGCAGCTCCAGGTTCTGGTAGTCAAAGACGGTGACGTTGCCGTTCGGGCTGGTCATGGTCGTGGTCCCGCCCGCCGCCGATGTGTTGTCACCGGCGTACGCCCAGGTGGTCGTCCGCCCCATCGGGTCGACCTGCTCGACCACCTGGCCCGAGGAGTTGTACGTGTTGGTGGTCGTTCCCCCATTGGGGTCGGTGAGGGTCAGGAGAAGATGGTTGGGATCGTAGGTGTAGGTCCAGGTCCCCCCCGCCGGGTTCGTCACCGTCACCAGGTTGCCATTGCTGTCGTAGCCGAAGCTCTCCACTCTTCCCGCAGGATCGGTGACGCTCGCGATCTCACCGGCGGAGTTGTACGCGAAGGTCAGGCTCCGCCCTTCGGGGTCGATGACCGCTCCCAGTTGCCCGCTCCCGTTGTACGTCAGCGTGGTCGTGTACCCGTTCAGATCGGACTCGGAGAGGAGCTGGCCCGCCGACGAGAACACATACGTGTCCTGAGTCTGATCTCGGGTGAAGATATACTCGCCACTCGGGTTCTGGGTGAGCGTCGCAAGCACCCACGAGGGCGCGGTGAACTCTCCCGATCCATTCGGGCTGAAGGTCACCGTCGAGCCATCCTCCTGGTTGACGGTGACGTCCCCAGAGCTGTCGGTGGTCTGGTTCATGTCGTAGCTGTCCGTCCAGCCGTAGCCCAGCGGACCATCGTCCGAGGCGAACCCCGACGTGTAGGAGCGGGTGAAGTCCAGCGGGATCCCCCGCCCCGGGACCGACAGGTCGTCGTGCGTCTCAAACAGCTCACCGCTGCTGCAGTTGACCGGATCTCCTGCACAGGGTGTGGTCGGCTTCTCCGAGGGGTTCTTGCCTCCGCCCCCTTCTTTGCGGCTCGGGCCGGATCCGACCGCGTGCCCCGCGGCCGCGTAGTGGGCAGCGACCTCCGCTGCGCTCAGGGGAGAGCCATACACAGCCACGTCCGCGATCTGCCCGGCGAAGCTCGGGTTCTGCCCGTTGTTGGCGTCGCCGTCCTTCGCGATGGCGGCCTGGAAACCGTAAGGGAAGTCCGTTCCAGGAATCCCGGGCCCGCTGGCCGCCTCCTTCCCGTCGATGTACACGGTGCTCGCCGTCGGGCTGGTCGTGGCCACCACGTAGTGCCAGCCGCCATCGGTGATCGTGCCCTGGCCGTCAACCACCCACGCGGATGAACCATCCGGCACATAGCCGGTGAGCCCGACGAGGCCATCCTCGACATAGAGCTCGTAGCCATAGTTCCGCCAGCGGAACAGGTACTGAACGGTGGGGATGCTCCCCGCGGTCTGGATCCACATCTCGACCGTGGGATAGTTGACCGCGAGGGCCGTGGCGGCATTGTCGAGTTCGACGCCGCTGCCGTCGCCCCCGTCGAAGCTCATCGCGGTCGCCCCCTGAATCGGGCCGGGGACGCCCAGGGTCACGCCTCCCTGGATCGTGCCGTCGTAGCCGCCGATGTCCGCGACCGCCGTGGTCCCCGAGGTGTCGTTGAGCGGCCAGTAGCCAGTCGGGTTGCTCGCGGCCACCGCCGCCTCGTACGCCTGCTGGCCGGTGGCGGCGCCCGTCGGCGCCAGGGCACCGGGCGCAATGGTGGCGCTTCGAGCCGTTCCTCCCAGCACCGACGCGGCGAGGACCGCCAGCACCCCCACGCCCAGTGCCCAGGGGCGGCGACGGCGTGGCATGGTGACGCTCGTGATGTCGGCTCCGAAACCAGGAACCCTTCTGGCCTCCGCGACTCGGGGGCTCCTGGGGTCGTGACGGCTATCGGCCTCTCGGGAGTTCTGGGATCGTACCTTCGTGGTCATCTCGCCCCTCGCTGAAGCGCCCTCCGCATGGCCACAGCGGCACCCAGCGGCGAGGGCATCCCCATCCCTCTCAACGGCCCGGCATTGTAACGACTCACGCAGGCAACCGTTGAGGGACCACGCGGTCGGAGCGCTGCGAATTCGCTACGTGGCCACGCACTCCGAAGGACCTCGCGGCTCTGCGGACGCGGAGGTAGCGGGGTGGTCGAGGGCGCGCACATCGCCGTCGACCATCCCGAGCAGCTGAGCCCGCAGCTCGTCTAGGGAGGTGGCGCCCGTCACCTCCAGGAGCTTGGCGGTGGCATGGTAGAGGTGAGCGCGGCTGTCCGTGAGGTCGCGGCCCGTTCGGCGCAGCAGCCCCCACTCCACCAGCTGGGAGACGGTCTCGGCGGAGTCGACGCCCCGGACCTCGTCGATGCGGCGCCGGGGTGCCTGGCGAGCAAAGACCACGATGGAGAGGATCTCGATGTGGCGGGGGGTGAGCCGGGGCATGCGTTCCGCCTCGACAGCACGATCGGCGAGGAGGGTGAGAGTCCGGTGGGGCAGGAGGGCCACGGTCTCGGAGTCCTCGACCACCCGCATCCCCAAAGGGGCCAGGCGATCAGAGAGCTCCGAGACGGCAGCGGAGATGCCGGTGATCGACGCCTCGAGGAGGAGGCTCGCTTCGCCGAGGGGGAGGGCGCGGCGGACGGCGAGGAGCGCCCCCAGTCGGGAGACGAGCCCGTCCTCCGGGGTGGGGCGCGGCAGAGGGACGAGGTGCTCACCGGAGTCGAGGCCAAGCGCCTCGTGGAGCCGGGTGAGCGTCCGGTAGCGGGGGGTCGAGCGGCCGGTCTCGATGCGGGACAGCTGGGCCGCCGAGACCTGGACCTGTTCCGCGAGCTGGGTGAGAGTGAGGCCCACCGCCTTCCGGCGCTGCTTCAGGGTGCGGCCGAGGACCCCGGGATCGGGGCGGGACGGACGGTGGGGGTGATCTCGCGGGGAGGAGGTGATCATCGGCCGGGTTTCAATTGTGCATCAGATGCAAAGTCCAGTGTGCTAGCGCAAAATCCCGGTTTTGCGCTAGCATCCGCCGCGATGGCCCTCGCCGAACTCCCCCCGACCCCGGCAGCGGGCCGGGGATCGCCGCCCAGGGCCGAGACAGTGGCGAAAATGGGCCTCCCGCTGGCAGCCCTACCCGAGTCGGTCCCCGAGATCCTCCAGCTCGCCGCCCTTGCGGCCACGGCCCCCGGGGCTTCGGAG
>JBEKAP010000122.1:0-7483 GCA_050015875.1 Candidatus Dormibacteria bacterium
CCCCCGACACCGTCACCTCCGAGGACCTGGGCGGACAGCTCACCGCGGCCGGCATCCCCTGGACCGCCTACATGGAGTCGATGCCGACCGCGTGTGACACGGACCACAGCGACGGGGCGGACCCCACGGAGTACGCCGGCTGGCATGACCCCTGGGTCTACTACCAGGACGACATGCCGCCCAACTCCTGCAACGTCCTCCCCTACCCGGGCGTCTCCTCCATGGTCACGACCCTGGATTCACCCGGCGCGCCCGACTTCGTGTGGATCACCCCGAACCTGTGCGACGACGGCCACGACTCCTGCACCACGGGAGAGGTCCCGCAGCTTGACGCGTGGCTGAGCTCCACCCTGCCCGCGGTGCTGTCGTCCTCGTGGTTCGCAGCCAACGGGACGGTCATCGTCACCATGGACAACGGCCCGCTGGCCACCGGCGTGGGCGGGACGATCCCGCTCACGGTGATCTCGGCCACGGCCCGTGGCCAGGGCGACGTGGCGACCGCGGGCGACCACTTCGGCACCCTGCGCAGCATCGAGGAGGCCTACGGACTCCCGCTGCTCGGTGCCGCCGCCGACCCGGCCAACGGCGACCTGAGCGCGCTCTTCGGGTAGCCATTCGAGGGTGGGCCGGAAGACCGGCGTCAGTCGTGCAGCGCCAGCAGCTCCGACCCGGAGGTGGTGACGATCTGGAGCGAAGACACCTGCGCCGGAGAGATGCCGGCGGCTCCGTCGATCTCCACCCCGCCGGTGTAGCCGACCTTCCAGGTGCCCGCCACCTGCTGGGAGCCGTCCTGCCCCATGACCACCAGCTCGCACTGGTCGCCGGGGGTTACCCCGGAGACGTCGAGGTGAATGGAGGTCCCCCACGCCTCGCTGTACAGCTCGGCGCTGGCCCTCACCCCGGTGCTCTGATCGACGCCGGAGAGCCGGGCGACGGCCGCGACCACGGGCGCTGCCGGGGCCGGCCGGGAGACGACCAGGACGCCCACGGCCGCAGCCAGGGCGATGACCGCCGCACCGCCCGTCGCCAGGCCGACCCGCCAGCGCAGCCGCTGCCGCCGGCGACGCCGGCCCAACTCGGCGAGGGTCCGCTCCAGGAGGGTCGGGCGAGTGGCGGCGGTGGGCCCCACGCGAAGGCCGGGCGCCGGGACAGCGTCGGGCCCCGTGCCCGCGGCTGCCAGCGCCTCGTCCCGGCTCAGGCGGCCCAGCACCGCGGGCAGGTCAACCAGGCGGGACAGCTCGTCGCGACACCCGGCACAGCCGGCCAGGTGGCTCTCGATCTCGTCACTCTCATCGGGCCGCAGCGCACCCAGCACGTATGCGCCGAGGGCGATCCGGCGCTCAGCGCAGCCGTCGTTCATGGTCGCCAACCTCTCTCCTCCAGCGCCAGGCGCAGGGCGCGGAGCGCGTAATAGGTGCGGGATTTGACCGTCCCCTCCGGGACCCCGAGGGCCGCCGCCGCCTCGGCGACGCTCCGTCCCCGGTAGTACGTCTCGACGAGCACGGCGCGGTGCTCCGGGCTGAGGGCGCCGAAGGCCGCGCTCACCTCCCAGGCATCCACGGCGCGGTCGATGCCGTCGCCCACGGATCGACGGTCGAGCGCCTCCGCGCCGAGGACCTCCGGGCGGCTCCGCCGGGCCCGATGATGGTCGGTGGCCAGGTGCCCCGCCACGGTGAACAGCCAGGGGCGCAGCGACCGGGTGGCGGCGTCGAGGCTGCCGGCGTGCCGCCAGGCCCGGAGCATGACCTCCTGCACGATGTCCTCGGCCCGACCCGGGTCGCCGACCAGCCGGGTGACGTATCCGAGCAATGCGTTGCCATGCTCATCCCAGAGGGCAGCCACGAAGGACTCGCCGGGCTCCGCGCTCACGGCGTTCCGCTCACTCCATGGGGCGGGCGACTGCACACCCCCACCACGCGCGAGGGAAGTCCTCGGTTCATCGGTGGATGAACCACCGGGGCCGCGCTGTCGTGTGGTGGGCATCGGATCGGTCCTCACCGAGGCGGGACGACTCGCCGGAGGTGACCCAGCGGAGAACATCATGAACGCAGCAGCACCGGCGCCGGCAGGGCCCCTCACCTCGCCCCGCGCCCAGCGTGATCGGGGACACCGCGCAGAGCGCCGGGGGCGCCCCGTGGGGCGCCTTGGCCGCCGCTCCCAGCTCGCCTGGCTCCTCGGAGCCGGCGCCGCCCTCGTCCTGGTCGCCGCCTGCGGCTCGACCTCGCCGTCGGGCGGGACCAGCAACCCCACCGCGACTGCGGTGGCGGCCGCTGGTGGCAGCAGTCCTGCCGGCGCCACCTCGACCGTCATGGTGGGGACGGCGGCGGTGAGCGGCAGCTCCGAGCAGGTCCTCACCGAGTCCGACGGCTGGACCCTGTACTACAACACCGACGACACGTCGACAACCGCGAGCTGCACCGGCACCTGCGCCGGCATCTGGCCCCCGCTCCTGCTCGCCTCCGGCTCGCCCAGCGGCGCCTCCTCGCTGACGGGGAGCCTCACCGCCGCGACGACGGGGAACGGGCGCCAGGTCGAATACGACGGGCATCCCCTCTACATCTACTCCGGCGACAGCGGCGCCGACCAGGCCAACGGTGAGGGCAAGGGCGGTGTCTGGTACGTCGCGACGCCATCTCTCGGGAGCGGTTCCGGGGCCTCGGCGTCGGCGGCCAGCGCACCCAACGGGTACTGAGGCAGCCGGCCGCCTTGGGGGCGGTGGGCCAGGGCGAGCGGCCGGCCGCACGGTGGTGGGCCGGGACGAGCATCTGACCCACCACCCCCTCCCGCCAATCCCGGCAGCGGGTGGGCTCGAGCGGGTAGCCTCACCTCGTGGGGACGGAGCCCGACCCGACCGATCACCCGGGCAACCGGGCCGCGTTCGTCATCGAGCACGCCGGGGCGATCGCCCAGGCGGCGTCCCGCATCTCCGGCCACGTCCTGCGCACGCCCACCCTCCCGGCCGGTGCCCTCGGCGCCGGGATCGTGGTCAAGCCAGAGATGCTCCAGGCGACCGGCTCCTTCAAGGTGCGGGGCGCCTTCAACGCCTGCCTCTCCCTGCGCAGCCGCGTCCCGGATGCCCGGGGCGTGATCACGGTCAGCTCGGGAAACCACGGCCAGGCGGTCGCGCTGGCCGCCCGCGACCTCGGTTTCGCCTGTACCGTGGTCATGCCGGAGGGGTCCAACCCGGTCAAGGTCGCCGCGGTTCGCGCCCTGGGCGCGACCGTGGTCAGCGAGGGCGTGACCGGAGACAACCGCGAGGAGCGCGCCCGCGAGCTGCAGGAGCGCACCGGGCTCGTCATGATCCACCCCTTCGACGCCTGGGACACCATCCACGGCCAGGGCACCATCGGCCTCGAGCTCCTCGAGGACATCTCCGACCTCGGGACCCTCGTCTGCCCGGTGGGCGGGGGTGGCCTCATCTCGGGCTGCGCGATCGCGGTCAAGGCGTCCCAGGCCGATTTCCAGGTGATCGGGGTCGAGCCCGCGCTGGCGGCGGACGCCGCAGCCTCATGGCGGAGCGGGCGCCACGAGCGACTCGCCGCCTCGCCCGCCACCATCGCCGATGGGCTGCGGAGCCTGAGCATCGGCGACCGCGGCTTCGAGGTCATGGTCCGGTGCCGGCTGGTCGACGAGGTGATGACCGTCACCGAGGCCGAGATCGAGCAGGCGATGCTCGCCATCTGGACCCAGCTCCACCTGGTGGTCGAGCCCTCCGGGGCGGTCGGAGTGGCGGCGCTCCTGGCGGGACGCATCCCCCCCTCCCCGGCCGGCTCCCGCACCGCCATCGTGCTCTCCGGGGGTAATGTGGATCCGGTCCTTGCGGCACGGCTGCTCGCCGCCCACACCGCCGCCCCCGCCACAGGAGGTTCAGCGCCATGAAGCTGGGTCTGCACATCCCGGACTACACCTGGCCCGGCGGGCCGGACAGCCTCGGCCACGACCTCGCCCGGGTCGGTCAGGCCGCCGACGAGGCGGGATTCGACCGGGTCAGCGTCATGGATCATTTCTTCCAGATCGGGCACCTCGGCCCGCCCGAGCACGAGATGCTGGAGGCCTACACGACCCTGGGATTCCTGGCGGCGCACACCTCGCGGGTCAAGCTGCTGACCCTGGTCACCGGGGTGGTCTACCGCCAGCCGGGCCTGCTCGCCAAAGCGGTCACCACCCTCGACATCCTCTCCGGAGGCCGAGCCATGCTCGGCATCGGCGCCGCCTGGAACGAGGAGGAGTCGCGCGGGCTGGGCCTCTACTTCCCGCCGCTCAAGGAGAGGTTCGAGCTGCTGGAGGACGCACTGCAGATCTGCCTGCAGATGTGGAGTGGGGACGACGGGCCCTTCACCGGCACCCACGCCAAGCTGGAGCGCACTCTCAACTCCCCCCAGTCGATCAGCCGGCCCCACCCGCCGATCCTCATCGGCGGCTCCGGCGAGCGCAAGACGCTCCGCCTGGTGGCCCGCTACGCGCAGGCCTGCAACCTCTTCCCCACCCCCGAGCTGGATCACAAGCTGGAGGTGCTGCGCGCACACTGCGAGCGCGAGGGTCGCGACTACGACGAGATCGAGAAGACGGTCGGGTACACCTTCGACGTCGGCCCCAACGGCGAGCGGGTAGGCCAGACCGTGGAGGACCTGCGGGACCTGCACCGGCGCGGCTTCTCCGTGGCCCACGGCCGCGTCGAGGACGTCTGGCGGATCACCCCGCTGGAGATCATCGGCCGCGAGGTGCTGCCCGCCGTCGCGGAGCTCTGAGCCCGGGCGGCCGGCCGCCCGTCCCGTTCACGCCGTCGTCGCCACGCGCCGGCTGCCGCGCCGCCCCGCCCAGAAGCGCGCGCAGGCGTACGACACGGCCCCCAGAGTGCCGACGAAGAAGCCCACCGGGTAGTCGGTGACGTAGGCGACGGCGATCCCGAACCAGACGATGACCAGGGCGATCGCGACCGAGAGGGCGATGGCCCAGAGCGGGTTGTGGGTGAAGGAGCGGGCGGTGGCGGCGGGACCGATCATGAGGCTGAACATCAGCAGCACGCCCACCACCGGCACGGTCATGGTCGAGGCCAGGGCGACCACGAGCAGGAACCCGGTCTCTATCCGCCCCGGCCTCACCCCCCGCGCCTCCGCCACCTCCGGGGTGATCGAGGTGAGCAGCAGGGGCCGGTAGAGGATGGCGATGGCGAGGATGCAGGCGAGGCCGAGCCCGGCCATCGGCAGAAGGTCGTAGGACGGCACCCCCAGCACCTCACCGAACAGCAGCGAGTAGACCGCCCCCGCGTACTCGACGCTGAAGGAGAGGAAGAGCGAGCCCAGCCCGAGCATCAGGACCAGCGCCAGCGCGGTGGCCACGTCGTGGCGGCCTCGCCGGCTGAGCCAGCCGATGCCCAGCGCCCCCCCGACGGCGAAGATGCCGAGCCCGAGGATCGTGTTGACGCCGAGCAGGACGGCACCGGCGGCCCCCCCGAAGGAGCCGTGCGGGATGGCATGGGCGGCGAACGCGGAGCCGCGCAGGACCACGAAGAAGCCGACCACACCGGCGATCACCGCCACCATGCTGGCGGCGATCCAGGTGTTGACCATGAAGCTGGAGAACATACGGCCGGCGTCCGTCTAGGCCGCGTCGGCGTCGACGTGGGGCTCGCAGCCGCTCTCACTCAGTGCCCCGAGATCCCCTGCCCGGCGGGAGCGGCGCGCCCGTCCCAGGGCCGCCACGGCCCCCGAGCCGAGGTAGAAGACGACGACCATCGCGACCACGAAGAAGCTGACCGGCCAGCCGTGGTCGACGGGGGGCCAGTAGAAGCTGTCGTAGGCGAGCACGATCCCGATCCAGACGGCGGCCACGCCCACCAGGCCGGCCAGAACCATCGCCCCGCCGGGCCGCTTGGTGAGCCGGAGCGCGGTGGCGGGCGGCCCGACCAGGAGCGCCGTGGCCAGGATCGTGCCGATGGTCTCGGCGGCCAGCGAGACCGCCACCGCCATGATCACCAGGTAGGCGATGGCGACCGCCCGCACGGGCACGCCGCGGACCGCGGCGAGCTCCGGGCTGAGTGAGCTGAGCAGCAGCATCCGGTAGCAGCTCGCGATCAGCACCAGGGCGACGGCGCTCAGCACCACGATGTTGGGCAGCATGGGCTGGCTGATCGTGAACAGCGAGCCGAAGAGGATGGTGACGGTCACGCCGGTCGTGCTGGTGGACGTCGTGTCCAGGTAGAGGAAGAGGGCCGCGAAGCCGAGGCCGGCACCGAGGACCAGCCCGGTGGCGACGTCGCGGGCCCGGGGCCGGTGCACGCCCAGCACCTCCATGAGCCCGGCGGCGATCACCGCCACCCCCATGTAGCCCCAGAGCGGGTTGGTCCCGCTGAGAAAGGCGAGCGACCCCCCCGCCGAGCCCACCTCGCCCAGGGCATGCCCGGCGAAGGCCTGGCTGCGGATGACGGTGAAGACCCCCACGGCCCCGGTGACCACCGCGACCACCGCACCCACCACCACCGCCGCGCGCACCGGGGCGCTGGCAAAGAGACCGGGCGCGAAGATTGCGTTGAGGAGCCCGCTCATCGCAGCGCCACCACGTCGGGCGCGGCCGTGCCGCCGGGCGTCTCCTCCAGGGTGACGCCGGATTCGCCCTCGGCGCCGGAGACGACCAGGATGCGACCGTGGACGCGCAGGACGTCGACGTGCTGGCCGTACAGGGCGGACAGCACCTCGGCGCGGATCACCTCCGCGGTGGTACCGCTCGCCGTCCTGCCCGCGGCGACATAGACCAGACCGTCCATCACCGGCAGCAGCGGGTTGACGTCGTGGGCGGAGATCAGCACTGCGATCCGCTGCTCCCGGGCGATGCGGGCCAGGAGGGCGACCACCTCCCCCTCGGCACGGATGTCGAGGTTGGCGAGCGGCTCGTCGAGGAGGAGCAGGCGGGGATTGCTGATCAGCGCGTGGGCGATGAGGACGCGCTGCTGCTCGCCCCCCGAGAGGTTTCCCACCCGGGCGTCGGCGAGGTGGGTGGCGTCGACGGCCGCCAGCATCCGGTCGACGGCTTGGCGGCGGCCGCCGCCGCGGAGGGGTAGGCCGAGGCGGTGGCCGTCGAGACCGAGGCCGACCACGTCGCGGGCGCGCAGTGGCATGTCGGGGTCGAAGAAGACCTTCTGGGGAACGTAGCCGATGATGGGGTTGCGCCGGTCGAGCGGACGTCCGCCCACCAGCACGCTGCCGGCGCCGGCCGGCTGGAGGCCGAGGATGACCCGGAAGATGGTCGTCTTGCCCGCCCCGTTGGGGCCGATGAGACCGGTGAACTCCCCCGGCATGACCCGGAAGCGGACGTCGTGGAGCACCTCGCGCCCCGCCAGCCAGACGCTGACGCCGTCCACCCTGAGGACGGCGGCGTCGACGTCGACGGCGGGGCGAGGGTCGGTCACAGCTTGGTCGTCGAGACGCCGTCGGCCAGCGCCTGCTGGGCGGCGGTCACCTCCGCGACCATCCAGCTCTGATAGTCG
>JBEKAP010000123.1:0-7470 GCA_050015875.1 Candidatus Dormibacteria bacterium
CATCGAGGCGAGCCCGGGGCCGCTCGTCTACTTCGCCTGGCACGGGGGCGAGCCGACGCTCGCCGGCCTGGGCTTCTTCCGGCGCGTGGTGGAGCTGCAGCAGCGGCTCCTGCCGGAGGGATGGAGCTGCCTCAACAACCTGCAGACCAACGGCACCCGCCTGGACGGCGAGTGGGCCGCCTTCCTCGCCGAGCAGGGCTTCGCCGTGGGCATCAGCATCGACGGCCCGGCTCGACTCCATGACCGCAGCCGGCCCGACCGCCACGGGCTGCCGAGTCACGCCCGGACCATGCACGGCCTGGCCCGCCTCCGTGATCACGGTGTCGAGCCGGACGTCCTCTGCACCCTCAACGCGCGCACCGCCTCGGCGCCGCTCGAGGTCTACCGCTTCTTCCTCGCCGAGGGGGTGCGCTGGGTGCAGTTCCTCCCGGTTGTCGAGCGGGCCGGCGGCGGCGCGGTCACCGAGCGCTCGGTCTCTCCGGCGGCGATGTCGGCGTTCCTCCGCGCGATCTTCGACGAGTGGGTTCGCCATGACGTGGGCCGGATCGCGGTCCAGAACTTCGCCGAGGCGCTCCAGGTGGTGAGCGGGGAGCCCGCCAACCTCTGCATCATGTCCGAGACCTGCGGGCGGGTCCTCGCTCTCGAGCACGATGGCGGCGTGTACGCGTGCGACCACTTCGTCGACCCGGCCCACCGCCTCGGCAACGTCACGACCGACGGGCTGGCCGCGCTCGTGGAATCGCCGGCGCAGATCGCCTTCGGCCAGGCCAAGAAGGACGGCCTGCCCGGACAGTGCCGCGCCTGTCCGGTGCTCTTCCTCTGCAACGGCGGCTGCCCCAAGGATCGCTTCGCCATCACCTCCGAGGGCGAACCGGGGCTCAACTTCCTCTGCGGCGGGTACCGGGAGCTGTACGCGCACATGATTCCCCATCTCCAGCGGATGGTCGCCCTGGGACGCTCCGGCAAGGGGGTGGCAGCGATCATGGTCGAGCTGGAGATCGCGGAGCGTGAGGCGAGGCGGCGCTGGCGCTCCACCTCGCGCAACGATCCCTGCCCGTGCGGCAGCGGGCGGAAGTACAAGCACTGCTGCCTGGACAGGCAGCGATGAGGAGGTGACCCGGTGGACATCGGTCGGCTGCGCGACGAGATCGATGCGGAGCTGCGCGCCCGGGGCTCCGCGGAGCGCGCCACGCGGGAGAGGGCCTACCTGAAGAGCGACCTCGATCACTACGGCGTCAGCGTGCCCGCCGTGAGTGAGGTGGCCCGGGAGGTGGCGAGGCGACGCCCGCCGCTCGGCCGCGAGGAGCTCCTCGCCCTGGTGGAGGCCCTCTGGCAGGGGACCGTGTACGAGCGTCGGAGGGCTGCCGTCGGGCTCCTCGAGCTCTGCACCGATCGCCTCCAGCCGTCCGACCTGGGCACGATCGAGCGCCTGATCCGCGAATCCCGGACCTGGGCCCTGGTCGACGAGCTGGCCGCCGTCGTCGTGGGCGCGCTGCTGAAGCGCTCTCCGGAGGTGGGCGTGGCGCTGGACCGCTGGGCGGTCGATCGGGACTTCTGGATCCGGCGCTCCTCCCTCCTCGCTCTGCTCATCCCGCTGCGCAAGGGGGGCGGCGACTTCGAGCGCTTCGCACGCTATGCGGACCCGATGCTGGAGGAGAAGGAGTTCTTCATCCGCAAGGCGATCGGCTGGGTGCTGCGCGACACCGCGCGGAAGCGACCGGACCTCGTCTACGAGTGGCTGCTCCCGCGGGCCGCCCGGGCCTCGGGCGTGACCCTCAGAGAGGCGGTGAAGCCGCTCTCGCCGGAGCAGCGGGCGGCGGTGCTGGCGGCTCGCTGAGGCGGTCTGGACCGATTCGGACGCGACCTGGAGCGGCTCAGCCGCAGACGCCGCCGTCCTTGGCGGACCACACCTGGAGCACCGCCGTGTCGAGCAGCTGCGTCGACAGCTGACCGTCCGACACCGCCGCCACCAGCGCGGTCACGGTCTGCTGGAAGGTCAGGTTGGGGGTCGTCGTGTCGTACAGGACCATGTCGGCACCGGCCTCGACGGCCTGCACCGACGCCTGGGCGACGCTCAGCCCGAGATCGCTGATGGCCGGGGCGGAGAGGGAGTCGGTGAGCACCAGACCATCGAATCCGAGCTGCTGGCGGAGCAGGCCGGTGATCGCCGCCGAGGAGAGGCTCGCCGGTCCGGCGGTCAGCCCCGGGACCGAGGCGTCACCCACCATGACGGCGGGGAGGTGGGCCGAGATGGCGGCCTCGAAGGGGAGGAGGTCGGACGCCTCCAGGGTGGCGAGGGGGGGCGTGCTGCCCGGCCCGTAGTCCGTGTTGGGGGTGGCGCTGCCCTCACCGGGGAAGTGCTTGACGACCGGCATCACCCCTCCCGCCTGGAGGCCCGCGGCGAAGGCGAGCCCGTACGTGGTGGCGGTCGCGGGTGCCGCCCCGAAGGAGCGGGGACCGTCGATGTGGGCGGTGTCGGGGCCGGGACCGGAGGCGAGGTCCAGCACCGGTGCGAGGTCCACCGTCACCCCGTCGGCCACCATCCTCTCCGCCACCGTCTCGCCGAGCTGGTACACGGCGGACGGCGTCATGGTGGCGCTCATGGTGGCCGGCCAGGGGATGCTCCCCACCAGGTCGCTCATCCGCTGGATGTCGCCGCCCTCCTCGTCGGTCATCACGAGCGGCAGGAGACCTCCCTCGGCGTCCGCCTCCAGCGCCTGGAGCTGCTGGCCGAGGTCCGGCGGCGCATCCGTCCCGTAGAGGAGCACGCCGCCCGCCCCCTCCGCCACCGAGGGCGCGATCGCGGCCACATCCGTCTCGTCGGTCGACACCACGACCAGCTGGGCGGCGCGGCGGGCCACACTCCAGGACCCGATCGCGGCGAGGGAGGGACAGGCCGGCGGGCTGGGACTGGCCGTGGCGATCGTGGTGGACGGCAGAGGCGCCGCCGCGGCGGCCACCTGGAGCTGGGGCCTCGGCGCCGTGCCCGCGGCACCGGGCGGCAATGGGATCCGCACGGGCGCGATCGAGACGAGGTTGGCGGATGCCGTGACGAGACAGGCGGCGCCGAGGAGCGCCGCCACCGCCGATGGCTTGGAGAGATGGTGTGTGGCAGCCATATTCTGGGAGGCGCCCTGATCCGTCCCCTTCAGGAGCAGGTATAGCGCGTTACGGGCGGAAGGGCCACGACGTGACGCGGTCCGACCCGCTGGCCAGTGGGCTAGCCCTGGCCGGACGGCGCGGCCACCAGCTGTGCGCTGACGTAGGCGAGAAAGGCGGAGACGTTGCCCGCCATGTTGCCGGTGATCTGACCGCCGCAGTCGTACGCGTCGAGGGTTGTCGAAGCGCGCCCGCCGCTCCTGATCAGGACGACGGAGTACCGGATCCCTCCGGTGCAGCCGGCGCTCGACGTGGTGGTGCCGCTCAGGCCGATGCCATCCGAGGTCAGCGCCTTCCGAAACGCCGCCAGGGAGCTCGCCGAGGTCAGCACCGCCTGCGCCGACCCGTACGGTGGTGGCAGGGCCTGGGCCGAGCTCATCTCAACCCTGGTCAGGCCGCTGGTGTCGACGGGGGTGCTGCAACCGGCGCTGAGCGCGGCCGCTCCGAGGCAGAGGGGGATCAGGAGGCTCCATCGCTTCATGAGGGCGGAGGATATACCCGGCGACGCGATCTCACCGCACCTGGGGGGACCGATGGGCATCGAGGCATGGCGGGGCGACATCACGACCCTGGCGGTGGACTCCATCGTCAACGCGGCCAACCCGTCGCTCCTCGGCGGTGGCGGGGTGGACGGCGCCATCCATCGCGCGGCGGGCCCCGGCCTTCTCGAGGAGTGCCGCCGGCTCGGGGGATGCCCCACCGGCGACGCCAAGATCACCGGTGGCCACCGGCTCCTGGCACGCTGGGTCGTGCCACCGTGGGGCCCGTCTGGTGGGGCGGAGACCGCGGTGAGGACGCCGCCCTCGCCTCCTGCTACCGCCGCTCCCTCGAGGTGGCGGGTGCCGCCGGGGCACGCAGCATCGCCTTTCCGGCCATCTCCACGGGGGCCTTCGGGTTTCCGGGGTTGCGCGCGGCCGAGGTGGCGGTGCGGGCCGTGCGAGAGGCGGATCCGGCGCGGTGGGATCGCATCGTCCTGACCGCCTACGACGCTCGCACCCTCACCTGGTACCGGCGGCTGCTCGGCTCCGACCCCACGGACGCCTGGCAACCTGCCCACCCGCCGGGTGGCCGGCCATGATGGCCCGCCCGCCCTGCCGGCCTCGCCTCAGGGAGCCAGCGTCGGCAGGCTGACCCCCCCGAGCAGCGTGTTGCAGAGTTCCACGGTGTCGGCGTCGCTGCCTGCCTGGGCGGTGTAGATGCGTGCGGTGATGGCGCCACCGTCCAGAGTCACGTGGCACCCCGGGACCGACTCGTACCCGCCGGCGGGTATGGACGTCACGGCCGTCCAGCTGGAGCCGCTCTCGAGGGTGCCGCAGAGGGAGTCGCCGGTCGCCGTGTCCGTGCCGGCGACGGTGAGGTAGGCGATCAGGTCTCCACTCTCGTCGGCACCGGAGGCTGCGCAGATGGACGTCGAATCCGGATTCACAGCGGTGTCACCCGCTCCACCGGTGATGCCGGCCACGGATGTGGGCGTCGCGGTCGCCGGAGCCGAGGTGGCGGCGGGCGCCGTCGTGGCGGTCGGAGCCGGCGTGGCCGTCACCGTGACGGCGGCCGTGGTACCCCCGCACCCGGCCGCGGCGAGGGCTACCAATCCGAGTGCCCAGGCCGCGATGCGATGCCGCCTCTGGCCCACGAGAAGTCCTCCCAACCTCGACGTCGACCCCGTCCCTCCGTCGCCGCGGCACCGCGAGCGGCCACCCGCAACGGCACAGCGGAAACCAAGGCTAGCATTCGGCTTGCCCGGCGCAGATGGGAGGGAGCCGTCCGGACGGCCGGCGGTTCCTATGCTGATCGTCCCGACGCGACGACCCGGGTGCCCCGATCGGGAACCAGCAGCACCGTCTCCCGGCGCACCCGCTCCGGTCGCGGCGACGCCGGTCGGAGCCGCACCCGGCGGAGCATCTCCGGGATCACCACGCGCATCTCGGCGGTGGCGAAGCTCGCTCCCAGGCAGCGGCGGATGCCGCCCCCGAAGGGCAGCCACGCGTAGGGCTCGGGAGCCTCCTCGAGGAACCGCTCCGGACGGAAGCGATCCGGCTCCGGGTAGAGGTCGGGACGGCGCTGGGTCAGGTAGATGTTGGGGCAGAGGTGGGCGCCGGCCGGGACCTCCCGACCGTCGAGGGGAAAGGGCACCTTCACCCGGCGCACCACGATGACGACGGGGGGTCGCAGGCGCAGGGTCTCCTTTATCGTCGCGTCGAGGTACTCGCGTCGATCCCCGGCGGCCTCCGCCTCCAACCGGTGAAGCGTGGCCGGATCGTGGAGCAGGAGGTCGAATGCCCAGGCGAGCGCGGTCGCCGTCGTCTCGTGACCCGCCACCAGCAGGGTGACCAGCTCGTCGCGGATCTCCTGGTCCGACATCGCCTCACCATCCACGTCCCGCGCGCGCACCAGCTCGGAGAAGACGTCGACGCGGTCGGCCAGCCCGGGGTCCACGCGCCGCTCCCGGATCAGCCGAAAGAGCTCGGAATCCAGGCTCTCACGCACAGCCACGAAGCGCTCCCACGGACTCTGGCCGGCCAGGTGGAGGCCCTGGGTCAGGGCGATGCGAAGCGGGCGCCCCGCCATCCTGCTGACCGCGGCGAGCAGCCGGCTCAGCTCGGCCCTGCGACCGTCGTCCCCCACGCCGAAGACCAGCTCGAGGATCACCTCCATGGTGATGCGCTGCATCGCCGGACGCAATGGGAAGGGAACGTCCCGGGGCCAACCCTCGACCTCGCGCGCCGTGACCTCGGCAAACGCCGAGGTCCACGCGCTCGCCCGCTCGCCGTGAACGGCGGGCAACATCAGCTTGCGCTGGCGGAGGTGAGCGGCCCCGTCCAGGAGCAGCACCGAGTTGGCCCCGACCAGCGGTTCCAGCAGGTCACGGTTGGCCTCACCGGCGTGCAGAGCGTCGCCGTCACCGGTCAGCACCGCGCGGACCAGCTCGGGAGCGCTGACCTGCACCATGTCCAGCCCCCGCGGCAGTCGGATGGTGAACTGGTCACCGTAGCGGCGCCGGCAGGACTCGAGGAACCGGGTGGGTCGGCGGAACCACAGCCACGCCTGGATGTGCCGGGGGAGCCGCGGCCCCGGGGGGAGTGCCGAGATCATGGCGCCAGCGCTCGCCGCACCTCGTCGATCAGCCGGTCGACGGCCGCGCCGTTGGTGGCCCAGGAGCAGACCAGCCGGATCAGGGTGCCGCTCTCGCCGCGCGACCAGACGTGAAAGCGGACGGCCGCGGCCAGCCGGGCGGCCGCGTCGCCGGGCAGCTCGACGAAGACCTGGTTGGCCTCGGCCGCGCGGGGAGGCACGCCGCAATCGCGGAGCCCGCGCGCCAGTCGCGCCGCCGCGTCGTTGGCCTGGGCTCCCAGCCGGTACCAGAGGTCGTCGCCGTCGAAGAGGCGGGCAAACTGGATGCCGAGAAGCCGTCCCTTGGCGAGCAGCGCGCCGCGCTGCTTCATGTGGTAGCGGAAGTCACGCCGCAGCTCGGGATCGACCAGTACCACGGCCTCCCCGCAGAGGGCTCCGTTCTTGGTCCCACCGGCAAAGAAGGCGTCGACCCCGCAGGCGGCGATCAGCTCCAGCCGGGCTTCGAGCGCCGCCAGCGCCGGTGCGAGGCGGGCGCCGTCCATGTACACCCAGAGCCCGCGCGCGTGGGCGTGGGCGCAGATGGCCCCGAGCTCGTCGGCGGTGTAGACGCCACCCGCCTCGGTGGCCTGAGCCAGGAAGACCCCCGCGGGCCGCACGCTGTGCTCGTCCTCATGCTGGGCCAGCGCGCGATCGACGAGTTCGGGGTCGAGCTTGCCGGTGGGCGTGGGGACCTGAAGGATGCGGTGGCCGGTCGCCTCGATGGCGCCCGTCTCATGGACGTTGATGTGCGCGGTCTGGGCGGCGATCACACCCTCGTGTGAGCGGAGGAAGGCGCCCAGACAGGTGAGGTTGGTCTGGGTGCCGCCCACCAGCAGATGGACGTCGCAGTCCCGCCCGACCTGGGCGGCGATCCGCGCGGCCGCGAGCCGCGAGTACCGGTCCTCTCCGTAGCCGAGCTCCTGCCCGCCGTTGTCCGCGACGAGGGCGTCGAGCACGGCGGGATGGGCACCTTCCGAGTAGTCGTCGAGGAACATCAGCATGCGGTCTATGGTCGCAGCCGATGGCGGGGCCCCGCCCGGACCGTCCACGAGGACCCTCCGGGCAGGTGCGAAGCTGCGGTTCGCGACCGCTGATGCGCCGCGGTCGCGGGGCCGGCCCGGGCCGGCCCGGGCACCCCAATCGTCCTCTGATATCCCGCTGTTCGACCCCTCCCAAACCCTCTATGCTCTCGGCCAGCGT
>JBEKAP010000124.1:0-7466 GCA_050015875.1 Candidatus Dormibacteria bacterium
CCGCTCCGCTGGTGGCACGAGGCGGGCGGCGAGGCGATCAGCTTCGGCAGCGACGCCCACCGTCCCGAGGACCTGGGCGCCGGGCTCGCCGACGCGGCTGCGATCGCCGAGGCGGCCGGCTTCCGGCCCGGAGACGACCCGATCGGACTCTGGCTCCGCGACTGAGGGACACACCCAACCCGCGGCCGGCTCCGGCGAGTTGCAGGCTCCAGGTCAGAGGCTCTGCAGGTATCGGTCGCGCTCCCAGTCGGAGACCCGGGTGTGGAACTCGTCCCACTCCCGCAGCTTGGCCGCGACCCAGTCCCGGTGGAGCTCGTCGCCGAGCACTTCCCGAGCCAGCGGGTCGGCGCCGAGCGCCTCAGCCGCCTCGATCAGGCTCCGCGGCAGCGCACCCCATCCCCGCGCTCGCCGCTCGGCGCCGGTCATCCGGAATGTGTCCTCCACACAGGGCGCACCCGGGTCGAGCTCCTCCGCGATCCCCTCCAGGGCCGCCGCGACGTGCAGGGCGAGCACGAGGTACGGGTTGCAGGAGATGTCGGTGCTCCGGTTCTCCACACAGCGCCGCGACCGGGGCAGCCGGAGCATGCAGGAGCGGTTGTTGTCCCCGTAGGCGACGAGGGTCGGAGCCCAGCTGATGTCGGGGAGTGCCCCCTTCGGGACCAGGCGCTTGTACGAGTTGACGGTGGGCGCCCCGAGGGCGCAGATGGCGCCCGCGTGGCGAAGCAGACCACCCACGGCCGAGTACGCCAGCCGGCTGAAGCCAAGCCCACGCGGATCCTCGCGCGCCTCGAAGAGGTTGCGACCGGAGGACAGGTCGGCGATCGAGAGGTTCACATGGGCCCCCGACCCCCAGGCGTCCTCGAAGGGCTTGGGCATGAAGGTGACGACCGCACCGGCGCGCTTGGCGTACTCGGTGAGCAGGTGGCGGAAGAGCACGAAGCGGTCGGCCATGCCGAGGGCGTCCGTGTAGCCGAAGTCGAACTCCACCTGGCCCTGCCCGCACTCCTGGTCGAAGGCCTGGACGCCCCAGCCCAACGAGGCCATCGCATCCGCCATGGGTCGGACCACCGGGAGCGTCTCCAGGGCCGCAGCGACGTCATAGAGGGGCGTCGGCTCGAGCTTGGAGCTGGAGGCGAAGGCCACCAGCTGGCCGGCGTCGTCCCGGCGGAGGAGGTAGACCTCGCACTCCATCCCGACGTTGACGACGTAGCCGAGGGCGGCCGCACGCTCCACCTGGCGGCGCAGCACGGACCGCGAGCAATGGGGGAACGGCACGTCACCCTGGTGGACGTCGGACGGGATCCAGGCCACGTCCGGCTGGGTTGGCAGAGGGACGGCCCGAGCCAGATCCGGGACGGTGTGGCCCTCGGGCTCGGCCGGTGCGGCGGCGCCGACTCCAGCCAGGCCGCGGGGCGTGTAGAGGTCGCCGCCGGCGGCGGCGTCGGCGAGCCTGTCGAGGGGAAGAAGCTTCCCCTTGGGCCGTCCCGACACGTCCACCCAGGCGCAGATCACCCACTCGACCCCGCGCTCGCGCAGCTCGGCGATCACGTGGGCGGCGGCGCCGGGGGCGACCTGGCCATCCTGCGCAGCGCCGGCGAGGATCTCTCCCTCCCTGGTCCCGACCTCGATCATCGTCCTCCCTCCTCCACCCGCAGCTCGGGTCCTGGATGCGACACCCGCGGAAGCGGGGCGGTCTCGGTCGCGGCTCGCTGGGCGATCAGGGCCAGCGCCGTGACCATGGTGTCGAGCAGCTGCCGACCCTCGGCGGCTGTCGCGTCGCTGGGACGGCCGGTCACGCCATTGCGGCTGGTGGCCGCCACGTTCCACGGGAATACCGTGCCCCGGGTGCGGTCGGGATCGTCGGCCGCGGCGCGATCGCCCACCAGCTCGGGGGCGATGACCATCAGCAGGGAGGTCTCGGCGCGGTTGGCATGCCAGTCGGCCGCGTCGTCACTGAACGCGGCGAGGACCCCGGTATGCAGCTCCCAGGTGTTGACGACCGCGGCATGGAGCGAGGCTCGGGTGTGCCGCAGCTCGTCCACCGCGCAACGCAGCGGCGCCACGTTGCCGACATGTCCGTTGACGAGCAGCAGGCGCTCCCACCCGGAGGCCTCGATCCAGGTCGCGACCTCGGCCACGAGGCCGATCAGGGTGCGCGGGAGCACCGCGAGCGTCCCGGGCCAGCGATCGGTGTGAGCGGCACTGCAGCCGACGGCGAGCGTCGGGAGGACGGCGGTGCCCTCCGCACGCCCTGCGGCCAGCCGGCAGACGGTCTCGGCGATCCGGGAGTCGGTGTCCACGGGCAGGTGCGGCCCGTGCTGTTCCGTGGCTCCGATCGGCCACAGCGCCACCCCGTGCGGCGCTCCTCGAAGCGCGGGCGAGGCGGCCTCTCCCCAGATCATGGTTCCTCAGGCAGCTCGTACCAGCGAGCCCGGTCGCCGACCCGCGCACGGGCACGCCAGCGCATCGACTTGGGCGCCCGCTCCATCGCGCCGCGAAGCTCCCCGACGTTGTCCTGCAGGCGGCCGTGTTCCTCGCGGGTGAGGCGCGGCGTTCCCGCCGCCACAGCCTCCAGAGAGCCGGTCACCGTCCGCCACAGCCCCCAGTCGGCCCCGCAATGGCGTCCCACCGTCTCGACCCCCAGCTCGGCCGGGTCGCACCCCGCGAGAAGGGAGATCGCATCGAGGCGGTCCTTCTCGGTGAGCTCGAAGATCTGGAGCTTGGTGAGCAGCAGCAGGCTGGGGGGCAGCGTCCGCCCCGCGGTCGTGAACGCCTCCTCGAGGGGGATCACATGGCACATCCGGAACCGCTCCAGGACCACGTCGACCTTGAGCCCGTCGCGGTCCTCGAAGAGCATCCGCTCGGCGCCGTGCAGCGCATTGAAGGGTCGGTCGGCGGCGAAGCCGCCCTCCACCAGGACCTGGGTGAGCTCCCGGCGGGCCCCCTTCGGCGCCGCGATGTCCAGGTCGCCGGGGAGGCGCCGGCAGGCCTCGGGAAGCCGTTCGCCCAGGACCATGGCCACGGCGACGCCCCCGAACATCCGGGCCGCCACGCCGCGTTCGGTCGCCCGCGTCAGCAGCTCGGTGGCGCGACCGATCAGCTCGTTGACCGCACCGGTGGGATCGGGGAGAGACGAATCGTGTTTGTCGTAGGCGAGCATGGCGGTCACTCCGGAGGAATCTCTGCGAAGGTGAGGGAGAGGTCGACCCCCTGCAGGCGCCTCACCGTCTTGGCGGCGAAGTAGAAGACGAAGCCGGAGAGGAACACCCCGACGTTGATCCAGATCATGGTGGGGTGTGCAAGCGAGATCCCCGAGTTGGGATCGTTGAGGTACGACCAGCTGATGAGACCCATCCCCAGCAGGCTGAGAACGCCGAGGATGGAGATGAGCGGGAGGCCCCCGACCCGCCAGCGAACCGGCGACGATTCGAACACGTCGCGCATCCGGAAGGGGAACAGGATGGCCGCCACCGACGCGATCATGTAGGTCCCGATCACCTGCCCGAAGAAGCCGGAGACGGTGGCGAAGTTGGGGGTGAAGGCGTAGACCGCCAGGAAACCGAGCCCGAGGGTGGAGGAGATCAGGATCGCGATGATCGGGCTGTGCAGGTCCTCGTGGACGTCGGCGACCCGAGACGGCAGCAGCCCGTCGAATGCCCACGCGAGCATGTTGCGCGTCGTGGTGATGATGTAGATGGGCAACCAGGTGTAGGTCCAGAGGCAGAAGCCCACGCCCACCAGGATCAGCAGGAACCAGTTGCTCGTCATCATCGACACGATCTCGGTGAAGACGGGGGTGAAGCCCATCCCGGAGGTGGCCGGGCTCACCGCGCCGATCGAGCCGAGGGTGTTGTAGGGGATGATCCTGAGCACCACGGCGGTCAGGCCGAGCATCCAGATGGCGCTGAAGAGCACCGAGCCGGTCATGCCCCGGATCTGCGCCCGGTTGGCACCCTTCACCTCGCCGCCGATGTACGCCGACGCTATCCCGAAGCCCAGCACCGAGAAGGGCCAGGTGAGTGATGCGATCGTGTCATGGATGTTGAAGCCGGTTGCGTGCGGTGCACCGCTCCCGAGGATGCCCGAGATGAGTGCGAGCGTGTTGGTGTGCCCCGTCACCGGGAACATGTAGGTGTTGAAGTGGGAGGCGAAGGTGGACGGGTTGGCGGTGAGGCAGATCAGGACGATCGCGACCAGCGAGAGCAGCGCGATCCCAAAGAGGAAGTTCTGCACCTTCATGTACGCATGCAGCCCGCGGATGAAGATGGCCGCGAAGATGCAGATCAGGGCCGCGCCGGCCAGGAAGGTGCCGAGCGGGCTGGCGAAGAACGTCCCCACATTCACCAGCGAGAGGTTGTGGGAGTACACGCCGATGGCCCGCATCAGGCTCGAGATCCCGTACTTGCCGAGGAAGGCAGCCGGCACCCCGATGTAGAAGAACGACCACATCGTGTAGTTCCAGTTGGCGACCAGCCCCCACATCGGGCTGATGGTCCGGGAGACGTAGACGTACTCGCCGCCGGAGCGCGGCATCGCCGAGGCGAACATGGCGTAGACCAGCGTGGTCGGCATGACCGCGATGACCGTGAAGATGATGGCCAGGTAGATGTTGGACCCGGGGTAGGAGCCCGCCGGGATGAAGAGGAAGATGAAGGCGAGCCCGATCGCGATGTTGATGAAATTGACGTTGTAGATGAAGACGTCGCGCCCCCCCGCCTGGCGGACGAGGCCGGTCGCCTTGCGCGAGAAGACCTGGGTCCTCACCGCCGGGGCAGGGGAAACCGGGGTGTCGATGGCCATGGGACTCTCCTCCTCCTCTGATCAGGCGGCCACGAGCTGGCAGCCGCGCACCTTGTCGCGGTCGAGCACCACCAGCGCGCCGCGCAGGATTCCTTCACTGTATTCGCTGCCGGGGTTGAAGCAGAGCGTCCGTCCCAGGCGGGCGGTGCCGCGGGACTCGTGGATGTGGCCGTGCGCACCGAGCAGCGGCTGGTAGCGCTCGATGGCCTGGCGAACGGCGGAGCTGCCGACCGGGTCCATCACGGTGTGCCCGGCCGAGGTGACCACCCGCAGCTCGCCGGACTCATCGCGGCGCAGCCGGGGGGCCATGTCGAGGCCACTGGCGAGGGGCGGGCAATGGAGCGAGAAGATGGCCCGCTCCGGGAAGTGGAGGCTGGCGGCGACGGTCTCGATCCGCGCCAGCAGGGCCTCTTCGGTCAGCTCCCGTGGCGAGTCGAAGGGGGTGACGTTGACGTGACCCATGCCGATCAGCTCGTGGGCACCGATCTGGATCACTCGCCCATCAGGGTTCTCCATCACCTCGGAGTGAGCGATGACGTCGTCGATGTACAGCTCGTCGTCGTTGCCCGGATAGACGATGCAGCGAACCCCCGTGTCGGCCAGCCGGGAGTCGGCGATGTCGACCCAGCGACGCAGCGACTCGAGCATCATGGCCGCGAACAGCCTCTCCTGCGCCGGCTTGTCCCGGCTGTACGAGTCGTACTCGTCGCGCGAGAGGACCACCGGGTAGAAGCCGTTGAAACGCACGGTCTTCTCGAAGGCGAGACGCTCCTCATCGGTCTCCAGGGCATGCTGCTGTCCCTGGAAGCTCGCCGTCCAGCGAGAGGCGCTCTCGGCGACCAGCGGGACCACCACCTTGCCGGTGAGATCACCACCCAGGATGATGGCGTCAGCCTTGTAGAACTTGGCGGCGTTGACGAACTTGAGGAAGCACTTCTCGGAGCCGTGCACGTCGCTCGCGTAGAAGAGGGTCGTTCTCTCCGAGCCTGAGCGAAAGCCTGGCACCGCACACTCCCGAAAGGCGAAGGAGCTCGACCTCCCGGGCTTTTATCCCGCCGTGTGCGGCGCGGCGCCGTTGCTCTCTCGGTCGCGGACCCGGCGAACCGGCGGAACCCTAGAGCGTTCCCTTCGTCGTGTGAATCGACTGCATCGCACAGCCTAGGGACGGGAGGCATGGGACGCGACGCACGCGGTGCCCAGGTGCCGATGCCGTTCACTTGTGCTTCGCGCACAGCGCATCCTCGACCGCCGCCCTCTACGCTGTGCGGGTCCACCACCAGACGGTGAGGACGTTGCGCCCTAGGGTTCCGCCGGCATCGGGGCTGTGACCGAGAGGGCGCCGCGGCACGCGTGGCCGGGTGCCGTGACACGGAGGGATAAAAGCCCGGGAGACGTTCCTCCGCGTCACCTCGGGGGCGCCATGCAACTCTCGCCGACAGACCAGGAGAAGCTCCTTCTGGTGGTCGCCGGTGACCTGGCCCGGCGGCGGTTGGCGCGCGGGCTCCGCCTCAACTACCCGGAGGCCGTCGCCCTCATCGCCTCCCAGCTCGTCGAGGGAGCCCGGGACGGACGCTCGGTTGCGGAGCTGATGGAGGAGGGTGTCCATGTGCTGACGCGAGAGCAGGTGCTGGATGGGGTGGCCGACATGATCGATCAGGTGCAGGTCGAGGCGACCTTCGACGACGGGACCAAGCTGGTGACCGTCCATCGGCCGATCCCGTGAGCGGCGTTCCCGGCGCGATCGTCGGAGGATCGCACTTCGACGGAGCTGCCGGCCCCGCTGCTCCAGAGGGGGCCGACGCGGTGAGCGTCGAGGTCTGGAATCGGGGGGATCGGCCCATCCAGGTCGCCTCCCACTACCACCTCTTCGAGGCCAACCCGGCGCTGCTGCTGGATCGCCGGAGTGTGTATGGACGCCGGCTCGACATCCCCGCGGGCGCCGCGGTGCGGTTCGAGCCCGGCGAGCGGCGGACGGTGACCGCCGTCCGCTATCGCGGTGCGCGGGTGGTGCGCGGTTTCCTCGGTGCGGTCGACGGCCCGCTCGACGCCGACGGCACGCTCGAGAAGGCTGTGGCCCGGCTGCGCGCCCATGGCGTCGAGGTCCCCGAACCATGAGCCGCCTCAGCGCGCAGGAGCGCATCCTCCGCTACGGCCCGACCATTGGAGATCGGGTCCGCCTGGGGGACACCGCCCTCTGGGTGCGGGTGGAGCGCGACCTCACCGGGCGCGGGGACGAGCTGCGCTTCGGGGGCGGAAAGGTTGTCCGCGACGGGATGGGTCAGTCGGCGCGCGACGGCGGCCTCGACCTGGTCATCACCGGGGTGCTGGTGCTCGATCCCCTGCTGGGTGCGGTCTGCGCCGACGTCGGTGTCGTCGACGGGCGCATCGCCGGGATCGGCAGAGCCGGCAATCCGGACATCATGGACGGGGTCGATCCCGCGCTGGTGGTGACGGCGCGGACCGAGGTGATCGCCGGCCAGGGCTGCATCCTGACCGCGGGCGGGATTGACAGTCATGTCCACTGGATTGCGCCGCAGCTCGCCGACCATGCCCTGGCCTCGGGCATCACCACCTGCATCGGGGGCGGCACAGGACCGACCGAGGGGACCCGCGCCACCACCTGCACCCCGGGGCCGTGGAACCTCGCCAACATGCTGCGGGCCGCG
>JBEKAP010000125.1:0-7430 GCA_050015875.1 Candidatus Dormibacteria bacterium
CCCTGGGCCGGTCGGGAGAGATGCGGTCGGCAAGCGCCGCGTCGAGAGCCAGCACCCCCGCGCGTTCGCCGATGTCGGCGACGGTTTCGGCAGGAAGCTGCAGGGCCCGTTCCCAGAGCGCGTCCTCTCCGTACGCCCACAGCATGCCGGCCAGCATCCGGGGGGAGGTGACGATGTGGAACTGACCCACATCTCGGATTGTGAAGTGGAGGGCCACGCCGGTGTCGCTCTCCACCCTATCCTGGCGGGACCGACAGCGGGTCCGCGACCCGGCGCGATCACCCGCCGAGGCAGGATCCCGCAACGGTGATGTCGCCGGCCCCCGAGCCGCCACTCACCGGCATGGTCGTGACGGCGTGTGATCCCGAACTCTGGTCCCACCAGTAGAGCGTCAGCGTGGAACCCGCCGCCAGCGGTCCCGGCCCGTCCGGCATCGCCTCGAGGCCGCTGCCCGCCGCGGAGAGGAGGACAACCTCCCCGCCGGGCGTCTTCGCCGCCGAAGCCTGGGCGGCCGGCTCCATGACCTCGATCTCGAACCAGAGCCATCCCTGGTCCGCGGTGACAACGCCGATGTCGTTGTAGAAGCCCTCTGTCTCGACCGGGCCCGTCCAGACCGTCGCCGCCTGGTTCGGCTGGGTGAGAAGCAGCAGGTAGAAATCCGACGCGTCCCACGTGAGGACCACGGGTTCGCCCTGGGCGTTGACGGCGCTGACCTCCGCGCCGCCGTACGACGTTCCCTCGGTGTCGAACCACGTCCTGGTCGTGGCGGTCGCGATGTCGTACTGGACCAGCGTCTGCGGCTCGCCCGCGCTGCCGCCTCCGGTCCCGTACCAGATGGCGTCCCCGGACACGGCCTCCACGTCCAGGGTTCCCGACGATTCGTCGATGCCGAGGGCTCGCTCCGCGCCGGTTGCCGGATCGACCAGGTAGACCGGGCCGGCCGAGTTCGTCGTGACGTCCACATGGGCTATCACGATCCCCTGGGTGGCCCAGCCGAGCAGCATGTCGTGCTCGCCACCGGGGGTGACCGCCCGGTCCTGACCGGAGGCGTCGACGATGTGGATCTGCCCGCCGTTGATCGGGCTGACCGGAAGGACGGGGCCGGGCGTGGCGGTGGGAGAGGGGGTGGGCGAAGCAGCCAGGGCCTGATACGCCAGGCTGGTACCACCCGGAGATACGACCGCTCCGTACGGAGCGCTACGCCAGCCGCCCATCCCGGGCACGTAGATGTCCGAGTAGTACCCGGACTCGGAGCCGGTCGATGGAGTGGGGGCTGTCCCGTCGGCCTGAAACTGACCGGTCGCGGTGGCGAGGAAGCCGTACTCGGTCGACCCGCCCGCGGTTGCGGTCTCCGCGACGGGAAGCAGGCACGACGCCGGTGACACCGGCTGCGCCGGCGAGGCGGTCGCCGGCGTGCTCGATGGGCTGGGAGTTGCCGACGCCGATCCCAGCCCCGCCACCGGGGCGTGGTGCTGGGCAAGCGAGACGTCGAGGACCGCGAAGGTCGCCACGGCGACCGCCACGGCGGTCAGCCCGCTGAGGACCACCCGTGCCGAGCGGCGCCTCAGCCATCCGCCCCCGTGCCGGCTGGGCCCGGGCGGGGCAGCCACGGCCCACCGGGACGGCGGGTGACCGTCGACAAGCCTCGCCTCGAAATCCCACGCCCCGCGACCCGCCCACCGTGCCCTCCACCCGCGGGTCACTGCCGGGATGGTGGGCCTCGCCCAGGCCACGGGGGGTGGGGACGGGACGGTGGCGAAGAGCAGCCGCAACTCCTCCTCCAGGGCCTGGTCCAGCGCGGGATCGCCGCTCATCGCTCCGCCTCCAGCTCACTCGTGCCCGGCGCGGCCCTCATGCCCAAGCGCTTGCGGAGCCGCCCGAGGGCCCGAAAGGTGGCGACCTTCGCCACGTCCTCCGACCGGCCCAGCAGGGCACCGATCTCCCGGTAGGAGAGACCGGCCGCCACGCGCAGCCCGATCAACTCCCGGTCACGTGGGCCCAGCTCGGCCATGGCGGACAGGGCCCGGCGCAACTCGGCCCGCACCTCGGCGACATCCTCGACGGTGAGCGGGGGTCGCCCTGCCCTGTCGAGCTGCTCAGCGGCCCTCCGCCAACGCGCTCCGGCGCGGCGATGGTCGAGGCTCAGGTTCCGGGCGATCGCCACCAGCCAGGTGCGCGTCCATCCCGCCTCCGGGCGGACACGGTCAAACGCGGCATAGGCGCGCGCAAAGGTCTCGTGGGTCAGATCCTCAGCCAGGGAGTGGTCGCCAATCTGGGAGAGGCAGAAGCGGTGCACCGCGGCGGCGTGGTCGACGTAGAGGTGTTCGAAGGGCACCGGGTCGAGCGGGGCCGCAGGAGCGGCCCCGCCGTCGGGGAGCGAGGGAGGGGGTGCCGCCGCGGCTTGGGCGGATCGTGGCCCGGATGGCATCGTCGCTATTCCTAACGCGCGAACCGGCGATTGGGAACAGGCTTCGAGCGCCCCGGTGTCACGCCATGTCACCACAGCCGCCTGTCCCCAAGCGGGGATTTGTTTGAGCGGCTCGGGCATCCATCTCTTCGGGTGCGTTAATGAAGACGTGCGTGTCGCCCTCCGGCTGGCGTTGTGCTGCCTCGTCGTGGCCACCGTGCTGACCGGCTGCGGCGCGGCGAGCACCACCGCTCGGTTGGGGACCGTCGTCGGGCACCTGGAAGGGCTCGGGGGGCCCGAAACGATCCAGCCAGACGGTTCGATCACACCGCCCAGCCCGTACCCGGTCGGCGGAAGCGTCACCCTTGTCGCCGCGTCAGGGTTCCAGGCCTCTGTCTCCGTGGGAAGGACGGGCACCTTCTCGGTGCGCGTGCCGTCCGGTGCGTACACCGTCACGGGTGCCAGTGCTGGGAACCGGCTTGGTGACGACTGCTCGGCTCCGGCGCCAGTAACGGTCGCCCCGGGTTCGACCACCACCATCACGGTCGGTTGTGCCACACCCTGACGATCGGCTGGGCCGCTCCCGACCATAGCCTTCCGGGCATCGGTGGCAGCCACGAGTGGCCGCGTGCAAATGGCCGTGCGAGCTTCGTCCCACCCGCCGGAGGACGTGAGACAGCACCGTCGCGTGGGCGAGGCCGGCCTCCGGGGCAGGGGGCTATCCCGATGGGGGCGGTTCGTCACCTATGGGGGCCTCTGCGTGCGTACCAGTCGCGCGCAAGAAGGGCACCGACGGCCGCCCCGATGATCAGCGCGAACCCGATAACGACCACATCGAACACCGCTGGGTGCTCGATGCCAGACCCTCCCATTGCCCCCGTGCCCACCCCGGAGACGAGGCAAGCGATGAGCGCTCCGAGCAGGGGGAGCGCTTTCGTGAGCGGTCGCTGACCGGCGGCCTCGCTACGGCGAAGCCATCCCAGTCCAAGAGCGAGAGCTGCACACCCGAATAGCGCGCCGAGTGCCGGTATCAACCTGCGCCGCCTGCGTGTGGCGCTCGCCTCCCGGAAGTGCTCAGTGACACTCGACCCACACCACCTCACGCGACCCGGGACCGCTCGGCGTGGAGATCGACACCCACCCGAATCTGATCTCGTGGTCCCCCGGTGTGCTGAGGCAGCTGGGCCAGCCCCCGTCATGCCAGCCACCTCCGGCGTCCTCCCACAGAATCACCGCACCGTCGATCCCGTACCACCAGCCATCGACCTGCACGCTGGCTTGGGCGCTGATGACGCTGCCGCCCACGCTCTGATCGCCACCGTTTGAGTAGGCGGTACCGGTCGACATGTGGATCGCCGGATTCTGCATCCCGAGCACGTAGGCGCCCGTTGCGAAGGCGACCACGACGGCCGCGAGGATCAGCCACGTGGTCAGCCGTCGCTTCACGAACCACCTCCAGACGACCCGTCAGGACCAGGCCATCATAGGGCGGGCCAGCTCCACCGTTTGTCCCGCCCACATTCGTGAAGCGTCTGGGTACATCGCGCATCCCCGCATGGACCAGGGTGATGTCACCGGACGGTGCCCGGGGTCCCGCGGATGAGGTCACGTCGGCGGCGCCCCGCGGCGCGGCTTTGGCCGTGGACTGGATGCGATGCGGTCAGCTCGGATAGACCACGGGCCCCGGGCGTGTACATGGGCGGGGAGGCGCCGGTCATGCCGCGCCAGTCCAGCCGAGGCAGACCTCAGTCGACCGGGGTGGAGGCGGCGAGCGGATCCGGGCCGCCGTCGACCTCGACGTCGAGGACGTGGGCGATGTCCGCTGACGACCGCCCGACGTGCAGCCGGTAGGTGCCGGGAGCCCCGTACCAGCCCGCCTGCCGGGGGTGGAGGGGGCTGTCGTGCATGTGCGCGATCGGGTTGCTGCGCCGGCCGGCCAGCTCCTCCCAGGCCGCATCGGCCGCGTCGTAATAGGCGAAGGCACGCTCGCCCAGATCCAGGCGCACCGTGGTCGTCTGGCCCGGGGCCAGCCTCACCTTGGCGAAGGCCCGGAGCTCCTTCACCGGGCGGAGCCGCCGCTCCGCCGTGGCGTACCCGCCCCCGGGCGGACCGACGTACACCTGCACGACCTCAGCGCCTGGGCGCGACCCGGTGTCGGTAACCGGAATCTCGATCTGAAGCCGCTCACCAGCCGCCAGGCGCGGGCGCGACAGCCGGGGTGTCCCGATCTCGAAGGTCGTGTAGGAGAGGCCGTGGCCGAAGGGGAAGCGCACCGCGAGCTTGCGCGCCTCATACCAGCGGTAGCCCATGAGCAGGCCCTCGCCGTAGCGGACCTCGCTGATCTCTCCGGGAAAGTTGCCAAACGCCGGAGTGTGCTCGATGCAGAGCGGCAGGGTGGTGGGAAGGCGGCCGCCGGGCTCGGCCTCGCCGAGGAGCACGTCGACGAGAGCGTTCGCGTACTCCTGACCCGCGAACCAGGTCTGGAGGAGCGCGGCCGCCCCGTCCGCCCAGGGCATGCTGACCGGCGACCCCGCGTTGACGACCACGACGCTCCTGGCGTTGGCCCGGGCGACCCGTGTCACCAGCTCGTCCTGAGTGCCGGGGAGGTCCAGGGACGGGCGGTCGTAGCCCTCGCTCTCCCAGTCCCCGTCGGTGCCGACGACGACGATGACGGCGTCGGCCCCACGAGCCAGCTCGACGGCACGGTCGATGCCGCCCGCATCGGTGGCCGCCTCGTGGACGATCTCGTGCGTACCGCCGAGGCGCTCACGCAGCGCGGCCAGCGGGGAGAGCTGAGAGAAGGGCAGGACCCGGGCGCTGCCGCCTCCGGTGATCGCGGCGCGGTCGGCGTTGGGCCCCACCACCGCGAGACGGTGAACGCCGCCCGGCTGGAGGGGGAGCATGCCGTGGTTGGTCAGCAGCACCATCCCGTCGGCGGCCGCTCGCCGGGTGAGGGCGCGATCCTCGGCGCGGTCGACCGGCCGCTCCTCGCCGAGGGGCGGGTCGTCCAGGGCCCCAACACGGTCGAAGACGCCGAGGATGCGACCCACCGCGGCGTCGAGCACCGGCTCCTCGACCTCCCCGGCACGGACCGCCTTGGCAAGCTCCTCGCCGAAGGCGCGGGCGGGCCCGGGCATCTCCAGGTCCAGACCGGCACGGGCGGCGTCGACGGTCTTCGCCAGTCCGAACCAATCGGTCATGACGAAGCCCCCGAAGCCCCACTCCCCCCGGACGATGTCGCGGAGGAATCGCGGGGAGTCGGGCACGTGCGCGCCGTTGACCCGGTTGTAGCTGGTCATCAGGGCCAGCACGCCCGCCACCCGGACCGCGTGCTCGAAAGGCAACAGGTAGAGCTCGCGCAGGGTGCGCTCGTCGATCACCGAGGAGCTGGTGTAGCGCTCGAAGTCGGTCTCGTTGCCCACCAGGTGCTTGACGGTGGCGATCACGCCCTGCCCCTGGACACCCTGGATGTAGGCGACGGCGAGCCTGGCGGTGAGCAGCGGGTCCTCGGAGAAGGCCTCGAAGTTTCGCCCCCAGAGCGGGTGCCGGTGGAGGTTGACGGTGGGGGCCAGCAGCACCCTGGCGCCCTTGTCACGGGCCTGGCGCCCGACCGCGGCGCTCGCCTCGGCCACCAGCCCGGGATCCCAGGTGGCACCGAGGGCTGTCGCGGAGGGGATGCAGATCGACGGCGTCACCGACAGGAAGCTGTCGGTCTCGCCCCGCGCGCCGTTGGGACCGTCGGTGAACTTGACCGAGGGGATGCCCAGGCGCGGGACCGCGGCGGTGTGCCAGAAGTCGATGCCCGCGGTGAGCGACGCCTTCTCGTCGAGGGTCAGCGCGGCCACCAGCGCAGGGATGTCACGGGCCGGGCCCGTGCCGGATCGGGGCTTGTCGATGCCCGTCTCCTCTCCCCTACTCGGACGGCGCCGCGGCAGCGGCCTCGGCCTTCTCCTTGCGCTCGCTCTTCTCACGCCGGGTCGACTTGGAGACCAGCTGCATCTTGATCTCGCCGTCGACCAGCTCGACCACGACGGTGTCGCCGGGGCTGTGCTTGAGACGGAGCAGCTCCTCGGAGAGCGGGTCCTCGATCACCTTCTGGATGACGCGGCGCAGCGGCCGCGCGCCGTAGATCTTGTCGAAGCCCTCCTCGACGATGCGGTCCTTGGCCTCGTCGGAGACCGTCAGCTGCAGCTCCTGAGCCGCCAGGTGAGCGGCGACACGGCCGATCATCAGGTCGACGATCTCGCGCATCTGCACGTGATTGAGCCGCTGGAAGACCACCACGGCGTCGACCCGGTTGAGGAACTCGGGGCGGAAGGCCCGCTTGAGCTCCTCCATGATGCTGTCGCGCATCTTGGCGTGGTCCTGGTCGATGGCCCGGTCCGCACTCATGGCCGGCTGGAAGCCGAGCGAGAGATTGCTTTTCAGGCTGGCGACGCCCAGGTTGCTGGTCATGATGACGATGGTGTTGGCGAAGTTGACCGCCTTCCCCTTGGCATCGCTCAGGCGTCCGTCCTCCAGGATCTGGAGGAGCATGTTGAAGACCTCGGGGTGGGCCTTCTCGATCTCATCGAAGAGGACGACGCTGTACGGCCGGCGGCGCACCGCCTCAGTGAGCTGACCGCCCTCGTCGTAGCCGACGTAGCCAGGAGGCGAGCCGACCAGCCGGGCGGTGGAGTGGCGCTCCATGAACTCGCTCATGTCGAGCCGGATGATCGCGTCCTCGTTGTCGAAGAGAAATGCCGCGAGCGAGCGCGCCAGCTCGGTCTTGCCCACACCGGTGGGCCCGAGGAACATGAACGAGCCGATCGGGCGGCGGGCGTCCTTCAGCCCGGCCCGAGCGCGCCGCACCGCCTGCGAGATCACCTTGACCGCCTCGTCCTGGCCGATGAGCCGCTTGTGGATCTCCTGCTCCATCTGGAGCAGCTTGGTGGTCTCCTCCTCCACCAGCCGGGACACGGGCACCCCGGTCCACGAGCTGATGATCTCGGCGATGTGCTCCTCGGTCACCTCGGGGACGGTC
>JBEKAP010000126.1:0-7408 GCA_050015875.1 Candidatus Dormibacteria bacterium
CCCGCGTTGAGGGTGTTGCCGGTCCCGGTCACGTCCCAGTAGTGCCGGCGGTCGTGCGGGTCGAGGTAGTAGTACGCCTGATTGTCGATGCCCCGGAAGGAGAGCGTCGGGCCGAGATGGTTGGCCTCACCGGTGTGGTTGTAGACGACGTCGAGGAAGACCTCGAGGCCGGAGGCGTGGAGGGATCGGACCATCCGCTTGAACTCGACCACCTGGCCGCCCTGGTCACCCGCCGCCGCGTAGCGACCCTCCGGGGCGAAGTAGCCGATGGTGTCGTAGCCCCAGTAGTTGCGGAGGCCGAGCTGCTCCAGGCGGGCGGAGTCGATGAAGGCGTGCACCGGCATCAGCTCGACCGCGGTCACGCCGAGCGCCTTCAGGTGCCCGATCGCAGCGGGGTGGCCCAGGCCTGCATAGGTACCGCGCAAGTGCTCGGGCACATTCGGGTGGCGCATGGTGTAGCCGCGGACGTGGGTCTCGTAGACGACGGTGTCGGCCCAGGAGATCCGCGGAGGGGGGGTCCCCGCCCAGTCGAAGCGGTCGTCGACCACGACCGAGAGCGGGACGTGACCGGCCGAGTCGAGCTCGCTCCGGACGTCGTCGCTCATCCGGCGGCTCCAGTCGTAGCCGTAGACCTCGGGCCCCCACACAACCGCGCCGGTGAGCGCCCGCGCGTACGGATCGATGACCAGCTTGCGGGGATTGAACCGCCGGCCGGAGGCCGGATCGTAGGGGCCATGGATCCGGTAGCCATAGCGGGTCCCGGGGCCGACCCCGAGCAGGTAGCCATGCCAGGTCAGGTCGGTCCGATCGGTGAGCTCGTAGCTCTCGCGGGTGCTCCCATCGGGATCGACCAGCACCAGCTCGACCCGCTCCGCGTTGGCGCTGAAGAGCGCGAAGTTGGTGCCCTTGCCGTCCCAGTGGGCGCCGAGCGGGAAGTGCTGGCCGGGCCAGGGGTGGCCCCCGGCGGTCGTCACCGCCTGCGGATCCGGCTTCGCCGCCGATCGCGGAGGGGTGGCGGCGGCTGCCGCATCACCCGCTGGGGCGGCCGGCGGCGAGGACTGGGGGGGACGTGATGGCACGCCGATCGACTCCAGTGGGAGCTGCTCCCTCGGGACGGCGCCGGATTGCGACCGCCTCCGCCGGCCAACCTTACCGTCTCTCCGGACCTCTGCGCGGCGATGATACGGGCCCATGACCGCGCCGAACCCGAGAGCCTGGGGGATCCTGCCCTCCCACACCGGCACCGATGGCTGCCTCCGCAGCGCGTCCGAGGAGACGGTCGCCGCTCTGCTCACCGCTCTCGGTGCCGTGCGGCACCGCCCCGGTCCCGATGGCGACCGGCCGCTGGTGATCGTCCGGGGAGAGGCCCCTCGGATCGGGCGCGCCGGGGCAGGGTCCGCGGCAGCTCCGGCGGAGGTGGAGCTGGAGGACGGTTCGACCCGGGTCTGCGGCGACCACCTTCCCGCCGACCTCCCCCTCGGTTACCACCGCCTCCACGCCGGGGGCCGCAGCCGGCTCCTGGTCGTGACCCCACCCCGCTGTCACCTCCCCACCGGCCCCGGATTCGGGTTCGCCGTCCAGCTCTATGCGACCCGGTCGGCGGCGAGCTGGGGCATCGGGGACCTCCGTGACCTCGCCGGGCTCGCCGGCTGGGCGGCCGGCCTCGGAGCATCGACGCTGCTGGTCAACCCCCTCCACGCCGGGCTGCCCCTCCTCCCCGTCGAGCCCAGCCCGTACTTCCCCACCAGCCGGCTCTTCCTGGACCCCCTCTACCTCCGCCCGGAGACGGAGAGCGGGGGTACCGACGTCACCGACCTGGCCGCCGCCGCGCGGCTGCTCAACGGCGAGCGCCGGATCGACCGTGACCGGGTCGCCCAGCTCAAGATGGCCACTCTGGAGCGCGAGTTCGGGCATGCCCAGAATCTCGCCGAGGCCGAGGCGGCGCTGGCGGCGCGCCCTCGTCTCCACGACTTCGGCCTCTTCTGCGCGCTGGCGGAGCTCCACGGGAAGGACTGGCGCGATTGGCCGCGCCCGCTGGCGCGGCGCGACCCCGCGGCGATCCGGACTGCGGCGGGGGAGCTGTCGGGTCGAGTGCGGTTCCACGCCTGGGTGCAGATGCGATTGGACCGTCAGCTCGAAGAGGCGGGCACGGCGCTCCCGCTGATCCGCGATCTCGCCGTCGGCTTCCACCCGGGGGGTGCCGACGCCTGGCTCTGGCAGGATCTGATCGTCCCAGGGGTGACGGTCGGCGCCCCGCCTGACGGCTTCAACTCTCGCGGACAGGATTGGGGCATCTCGGCCTTCGATCCGTGGAAGCTCCGGGCGGCCGGGTACTCCCCCTTCATCGAGACGCTCCGGGCCAACCTCCGGGAGGGCGCGGGCCTTCGTATCGACCACGTGATGGGGCTGCAGAGGCTCTGGTGCGTGCCACAGGGAGGAGGGCCGGCAGACGGGTGCTACCTCGGATACCCGGTCGGCGACCTGCTCGGCATCGTCGCCCTCGAGTCGGTCCGCCACCGGGCGACCGTGGTCGGCGAGGACCTCGGAACGGTCCCGCCTGGACTTCGCGCCAGGCTGCGCCGGCGGGGGTTGCTCAGCTATGTGGTGCTCCTCTTCGAGGATCGGCCGCCGCGGGCCTGGCCGCGCCAGGCGCTGGCCGCGGTGACGACTCACGACCTGCCCACCGTCACCGGGCTGTGGGACGGCTCCGACCTGGAGATGAGGCGGCGGATCGGGCTGCCCGCCGACACCTCGGCCACCGAGGAGCTGGTGGAGCGCCTCCGCCGGGACGGGGGCCCGGAGCGCGGCACCGAGAGCCGGGCCGCGGTCGTGCACGCCCACCGGCGGCTCGCCGCCTCGCGGTGCATGCTGGTCGCCGCCACCCTCGAGGACGTCGCCCAGGTGCGTGAGCGGCCGAACCAGCCGGGCAGCGTGACCGAGAATCCGAATTGGGCCCTGGCCCTGCCCCTTCCCCGCGAACAGCTGCAGCAGCTCCCCCTGGCCCGCGAGCTCGCCCAGATACTGTCCCGACAACGGACGGTTCGGCGGCGTTCCCGTCGGGCGCGGGCGGTGACCTCCGGCCCCCCTTAACCGACCCGGCCGACGTGATATAGTTGACGGAGCAACCGGGCCGAGGATGCCCGAACGGAGAGTCCCAGGTTGACCACAGCGGTGAAGCAGGCCTCGACACGCGTCGATATCGAGCTGTTCCAGTGCGCCAAGGCGGAGGCGCGGCGCCTCCACCGGCCCGTTTACATCGCGGGCGGTGAGATCCACGCCGAAAGGCCCCCACGGACCACGGCGATGGTATGGCCGAATGGCAGCGTGACCTGGGGCAACCCTCAGGCCGCCAGCAAGCAGATCGACCGGCGCCACCTCCCCCCCGCCGCCTGAGGCGGCGGCAGCGGGCAGGCGGGGGACCGAGCGAAGGCACGTGCCCTCGGCCCGGCCGGGGTCCGGCCGCGGGCGGCGGGGATGACGAGAGGAGCGCGGCTGCACCGGTGGAAAGAAGAAGGGAGCCGCGGCGCTGCCGCAGCTCCCTCTTGCGCGTTCGGTGTGGCGGTCAGGTCCCCGCGAGGGTGGAACTGATATTGGAGAAGAAGTTGTTTGCCGAGTGGCCGACGATGAGAAGCATGGCGGCCGCGACGACACCGATGAGAACGATGATCAAGGCGTACTCCACCATTCCCTGCCCTTCCTCATTTCGACGCCGCCTGCGTCGGGGGGGAGTGGGGTTTGGTTCGCACATGAGGCACCACCTCCTTGTGATCGACTCGGGGCTCACCTCCTGCTGACACCGATTGACGCGCTGACGCCCCACTCTGCAAGATGACGTCTGAGCATCGGTCGTACGCCGGCGTGACGAGTCGGTGATGGCCGGGAGGGGGGCGGCGCCTACCTTCGGTCGACGGTGAAGGCGCGCCCGGCCCAGGCCACGGCTCCCACCAGCCCGGCGTCGCTTCCCAGCTCGGCCTGCCCCAACCGGCAGCGCCGGAGCGGGGCCTCGAAGGCGATCTCGGCCATGGCAGCCCGAATGGGGGCCTCGAGGAGGTCCACGTGGCTCCCCACACCCCCACCGAGAGCGATGGCATCGGGCCCGAGGATGTTGACCAGGGCCCCAAAGGAGCGTCCGAGAGCCCGTGCCGCGTCGGCGAAGACGCGGTGGGCGAGCGGGTCACCCGCCCTTGCCGCGACCGCGATCGTCGAGGCGTCGAGCGGGGTCATCCCCCGGAGCTGGGACTCCTCGCCGGCGGCGAGAGCGGCGGCGGCGCAGCGGGCGATCCCCGTACCCGATGCGATCCCCTCCAGGCACCCCGGGTGGCCCTGACCGCAGCGCGGTCCATCCGTGGTGCAGGGCACGTGCCCCACCTCGGCCGCGGTGCCGGCGGTGCCGACCAGCAGGGTGCCGTCGATGATCACGGCGCCGCCGATCCCCGTGCCGATGATCACGAAGACGAAGGTTCGGGAACCGCGTCCCATCCCGGCTGCCCATTCCGCGTAGCCGGCGAGATTCGAGTCGTTGTGGATCGCGACCGGACAGCCGGCGGCGGCGGAGAGCATCTCGCGAGCGGGGAGGTTGACGAAGCCGGGCAGGTGGGGGGCGGCGAAGACCACCCCGCTCTCCGGGTCGAGGGGCCCCGGGATTCCGATGGCGATGCCGTCCGGTGTGCCCCCGGCAGCGTCCCGAGCAGCCACGGCGCACGCCGAGATCACCGCCTCGGGTCCGTCCGAGGTCGGCGTCCGGCGGCGGACCACGCGTGCCGCGTAGGTGGTGGGCCCGGTGGCAAGGGCCGCCCGGATGCTGGTGCCGCCAAGGTCGATCCCGACAAGTCGGGGCATCACACGTCTCCTGAGGTCGTCATGAGCGCCGCCGCGAGGCGGCCCGAGGCTCCCCGGAGGGGCCATCGTGCCAATGCCCGGGGCGGGCGATCCGGGCGGCGGCCGGCGGGCCCCAACTCCCGGCCGGGTACGGATGGACGGGGGGCGGCCGGTCCAGGACCGGCTGGACCACCTGCCAGCCCCGCTCCACCTCGTCCTCCCGGATGAAGAGGGTGTGGTCACCGCTCAACGCATCGTGGAGAAGCCGCTCGTAGGCCTCGGGGGTGCTCGCCTTGAAGGATCCCTCGTAGCTGAAGTCCATCTCGACCGGCTGCGTGGTCACCTCGGGGCCGGGCCGCTTGGCGATGAAGGTGATCGAGATGCCCTCGTCCGGCTGCACGCGGATCACCAGCCGGTTGCTGTCCAGGGAGTGGAGCCCCACCGCCCGGAAGAGGTGGAGAGGGGCATCCCGGAAGCTGAGGACGACGCGGGTGTCGCGTACCGCCAGGCGCTTGCCGGTGCGGAGGAGGAAGGGCACGCCCGCCCAGCGCCACGAGTCGATGTGCAGGCGCATCGCCGCGAAGGTCTCGACCTCGGAGCCGGCGGCAACCCCCTCCTCCTCGCGATACCCGGGCACCGCCTCTCCGTCGATGCTGCCGGTAGCGTACTGGCCGCGAACGACGTCGCCCGGGTCCATCGGGTGGAGGGCCTCCAGGACCTTGACCTTCTCGTTGCGGATGGCCTCGGCGGCGAAGGAGATGGGCGGCTCCATCGCGGTCACCGCGAGCAGCTGGAACATGTGATTCTGGACGATGTCCCGGATCGCGCCCGTCTCCTCGTAGAAGGCACCCCGGTGCTCGACGCCCAGGGATTCGGCGACGGTGATCTCGACGCGGGAGATGGCGTCGCGGTTCCACACCCTCTCGAACACGGAGTTGCCGAAGCGGAAGACCAGGAGGTTCTGCACCGTCTCCTTGCCGAGATAGTGGTCGATCCGGTAGATCCGATCCTCGGGGAGCACCTCGTGCAGGACGGCGTTGAGCTGGGTCGCGGAGACGACGTCGTGGCCGAACGGCTTCTCGATGACCAGCTTGGTCCCCGGCGCCAGCCTCGCGGCGCCGATGCTGTGAGCCAGGGTGGTGAACGCCGAGGAGGGCACGGCGAGGTAGAGGAGCCGCTCCGGCCGGGTGGCCGCGGCCCGGAGGGGTGCGAGGTCACCGTCGGGGCCGATCGGGACGAAGTGAAGGCGGGCGGCGAAGTCGGCGAAGCGCCGGGCTTCGAAGCGGGTCCGGGAGAAGCTCCGAATCGCCTCCTCGGCATGGGTTCGGAAGCGCTCGTCATCCCACTCCATCGGGGCCACGCCGATGATGTCGCCGTGTCCGGGCAGCAGGCCCTCGACCTCGAGGTTGTAGAGGGCGGGAAGGAGCTTCCGGGCTGCGAGATCGCCGGTCGCCCCGACCACCACGATGTCCTGATCGGTGGGACGGCTGAGCGTCATGGCCGGCCCAGGCAGGGAGGCGCCGGCCCCCTCCGATCACTCCGGGGGGGGCGAGCAATGCCGGGTCGACGGGGGAGAGCGGTGTCAGCCGCAGGCACGAGGTCGGATTGTAGAGGAGCCATGGCGCGGCTCAGGAGCCGACGCCCCGCGGAGCGCGGAGCCCGCTCGCCACCCCCCTCGGCGCACACTGTGCCGGCCAGCCGCTCCACCTCTCAGGATGCGGCGTCACCCGCGGCTCGGGTCACATGAGGAGCGCCACCGTGGATCACGACTGGACCGAACCGGGACCGGCGGTCGCACGCCGCCCACGAGCGGGCTGGGATCTCGGAGAGATCCTCGGCTGGGGCCTCATCGTCGCGATCACCCTCCTCGCCGCAGCGTACGTCGCCGCCGGGATCATGGAGGCCGGAGCCTCGGCGGGACCCAACCAGCTGGAGGCCACCCTCCTCTACGCGACCGAATGGGTCTCGCCCTACGTCGCACTCTTCCCGCTCGCGGCACTGGGCATCGCCTGGTGGGCGGTTCGCCGCCACGCGTCCTCTGGCGCACCGATGGCGCCGGCCGCAGACGACGACGCGCCGGATGCGGAGAGCGCGGCCGAGGCCGGTCTGGCCCACCTCTTCCGAGCTCGCGCCCTGATCATCTTGGTGGGCGCAGCCCTCATCGTGATCATCTGCGCCGCGATCGGTGCGCTGGTCAGCAGCATCCTGCTCATGATCCAGGGCGAGCTGGGTGGCAACCCGGTGTGGGCGTCGGAGGCCGAGACCCTCGGCGTGGTCACCTCGGCCCTGCTCCTCTGCGGCATCGGACTGGGCGGGGCGATCCGCCTCTGGCTGCAGACATCGCACCTGCTCGCCGATGACGAGCCGGTGTGGGAGCCGGAGCCGGTGGCGGCGCCCGTTCCCGAGTAGGCGCCCCTCCCTCAACCCTCCGCTCAGACGGCCACGGTCCGGCAGGGCCGGGCGGCGAACCCCAGGTCCCGCGCGCCCGCGGCAAGCGCCACCGCCTCGCCGCGCCCGGCGGCGAGAGCGAAGACGGCACCTCCACTGCCGGTCAGGTGCCAGACGGCCTGCGGCATGCCGCCGCGGAGCC
>JBEKAP010000127.1:0-7326 GCA_050015875.1 Candidatus Dormibacteria bacterium
CGGCGGTGGAGTCGTCTTCGGCCCCACCCCGCGGGACCACAGCCTGGCGATGCCGCGCAAGCAGCGGCGCCTGGCGCTGCGCAGCGCCCTGAGCGTCAAGGCGGCGGAGAGCCAGATCACCGTCCTGGATCGCGTCGAGCTGGAGGAGCCGAGGACCAAGGCGGTGACCGAGTTCCTCCAGGCCCTCGACGCGGGGCGCCGGGTGCTGCTCGTGCTCGGCTCCCACCACGACGCCCTCGAGCTGAGCGCCCGCAATCTCCCCGAGGTTCGGGTCATCCTGGCCGGCAACATCTCGGTGCGCGATCTCCTCACCGCCGACACGGTGGTGATGACCCGAGACGCTGTCGAGCACATCGCGGAGGCATGGGGATGAGCCAGGGACGCGCCTTCCACCAGGTCATCCTGCGACCGATCTCGAGTGAGAAGTCGTACGCGGTCATGGGCGGGCTCAACAAGTACACCTTCGCCTGCCCGACCCACGTCACCAAGATCGACATCCGGCGGGCCATCGAGGAGGCCTTCCCCGAGCAGCACCTGACCGTCACCGCGGTCAACGTCCTGGCGGTGCACGGCAAGGTCCGCAGCCGCCAGTACCGGCGTGGCAGTGGCACCCGGCTGATCGGCAAGAGCCCCGATTGGAAGAAGGCGGTGGTGACGCTGGCTCCCGGGCAGAAGATCCCCGGACTGTTCGAGGGCGTGTAGACCGATGCCTGTCAACAAATACAAGCCGACGAGCGCTGGCCGCCGTTTCATGGCCGTCAGCTCCTTCGAGGAGGTCACCAAGACCACCCCGGAGCGCAGCCTGACCGTCCATCTGAAGAAGGCGAGCGGTCGCAACAACACCGGCCGGATCACGGTCCGGCACCACGGGGGCGGACACACCAAGCTCTACCGGGTCATCGACTTCCGTCGCACCAAGCGCGACATCGCCGCTCAGGTGGCGGCGATCGAGTACGACCCCAACCGGAGCGCCCGGATCGCCCTCCTGCACTACGCCGACGGCGACAAGCGGTACATCCTCGCCCCCCTCGGCCTCACCGTCGGGACGGTGATCAGCGCCGGTGCCGGCGCCGAGATCAAGCCCGGCAACGCTCTGCCGCTCACCAACATCCCGCTCGGGACGACCATCCACAACCTCGAGGTGATCCCCGGTCGGGGCGGGCAGCTGGTGCGCAGCGCCGGCGTGGCGGCCCAGCTGATCGCCAAGGAGGGTGAGTTCGCCACCGTGCGGATGCCCTCCGGCGAGGTGCGACGGATCGACGTTCGCTGCTTCGCCACCGTGGGCCAGGTCGGCAACGCGGATCACGAGAACCAGAACATCGGCAAGGCGGGCAAGTCGCGCTGGCGGGGCTGGCGGCCCTCCGTGCGTGGCATGGCCATGAACCCGTTCGACCACCCGCACGGAGGCGGCGAGGGTCGCAGCGGCGCCGGTGGGCACCCGCAGACCCCCTGGGGCAAGCCGGCACTCGGCTACCGCACCCGCCGCAACAAGAAGACCGACCGCATGATCGTGCGTCGCCGGAAGAAGTGAGACCATGAGCCGTTCCCTCAAGAAAGGGCCGTTCTGCGACGATCACCTGCTCGCCAAGGTTCAGAAGCTGAACCAGAGCAGGGAGAAGCGGGTCATCAAGACCTGGTCGCGGCGCAGCGACATCTTCCCGGAGATGGTCGGACACACCATCGCCGTCCATGACGGGCGCAAGCACAACCCGGTGTTCATCACCGAGGCCATGGTCGGCCACAAGCTGGGCGAGTTCGCCGCCACCCGCAAGTACCGCGGGCACGGCCACCACACCGAGCGGAGCACCGCCCTCAAGTGAAAGTCATCGCCACCGCCAAGGACGTACGGATCACCTCCCGCAAGGCGAGGCTGGTCGCCGACAGTGTCGTCGGCCTGCCTGTGGCCGAAGCTCTCGCGCTGCTCAGCTTCACCCCGCGCCACGCCGCCAAGGAGGTGGCCAAGGTGATCAAGTCGGCCGCCGCCAACGCGGAGCACAACTACAACCTGGAGGCCTCCTCGCTGCGCGTCGATCGCATCGACGTCGACCAGGCCGGGATCATGAAGCGATTCATCCCCAAGCCTCGCGGCATGGCCGGCAGCCTGTTCAAGCGCATGAGCCACCTCCGCTGCTACGTCACCGACGAGGAGCCGGCGCCGGACCGCCGCCGCCGCTCGGTGGTGGCGATGCCGGGCCGATCCGGAGCGCAGGGATCCACCAGGCCCGCGGCCACCCGCCGCCGCCGCCCCGCCCAGCTCCGCCGGGCTCAGGAGGTGGCGACCGCGGAGGCCACGGCCGCCGCGGCCGCGCAGGAGGCTCTCGAGGCCCCCGACACCTCGACCGTCGAGGAGATCGAGACCCAGGACCAGGACACCGACGCCCTTGACCCGGGCGCGGCGGAGGCCGACGCCGGCGAAGCCGAGGCAGACGCCGCTCAGGACGACGAGGAGAAGGACTGATGGGACAGAAGGTGAACCCTATCGGCTTCCGCCTCGGGGTCTACCGGCAGTGGGACGCCCGCTGGTACGCGGACAAGGAGTACACGAAGCTCCTCCACGAGGACCTGGCCATGCGGCGGCTGATCGGCAGCCGTCTCCGCAACGCCGGCGTGGCCCGGATCGAGACCGAGCGCAGCGCCAATCAGCTGACCGTGATCATCCAGACGGCCAAGCCCGGCATCGTGATCGGCAAGCAGGGTGCCTCGGTCGACGCCCTCCGGGACGAGCTCGAGCGGATCAGCGGCAAGAAGGTCCGGGTGACCATCCACGAGATCAAGGTTCCCGAGCTGGACGCCCGGCTGGTGGCCGAGAACGTGGCCTCCCAGTTGGAGAAGCGGATCGCCTTCCGGCGCGCCCTCAAGCAGACCGTGATGCGGAGCATGCGGGCCGGAGCCAAGGGGGTGAAGCTCGAGGTCAGCGGCCGTCTCGGTGGTGCCGAGATGTCCCGCCGGGAGTGGGACCGCGATGGGCGCGTGCCCCTCCACACCCTCCGCGCCAACATCGACTTCGGCAGGGCCGAGGCGAAGACCACCTTTGGTCGCATCGGCGTCACCTGCTGGATCTACAAGGGCGACTATGTCACCGCCACCGGCGAGCCCGTGATGATCGGCGGGCCGGGGCGCGAGGTGGTCGAGCCGGCCCGGCCGGCTGCCGCCCCCGAGCGCGAGCGTCGCCCGGCGGCTGCGACCCTGGCTCCTGACCGTGAGGAGGTCGCCACCCTGGTGGCCGAGGTGCCGGTCGGCGAGGAGGCCGGCTCCGTGACGAGCCTGCCCGACGCCGACGCGGCGGTCGCCGTGCTCGAGGCCCTCGCCGAGGCCGACGTCGATGCCGCCGAGGCGGATCTTGCGGATCTCGACGAGGAGATCCCCGAGCTGGGCGGCGTTCCCGGGGCCGATGCCAAGGTCGAGAAGCTCCCTGTGAAGAAGCCGGCGGCGCGACGCCGTCCCACCCCGGCCAAGAAGCCGGCCCCGAGCGGCGCGCCCGAGGCCGAGGCTGAGGAGGACTGACGGTGCTGATGCCCAAGCGGACCAAGTTCCGCAAGCTCCACCGGGGACGCCGTCAGGGCAGCGCCCAGCGCGGGAACACGCTGGCGTTCGGCCCGTACGGGCTCCAGGCGCTCGAGCCGTGCTGGATGACCAGCCGGCAGATCGAGGCGGCCCGGCGTGCCATGACCCGTCACGTCCGCCGCGGCGGGCAGATCTGGATTCGGATCTTCCCCGACCACGCCTACACCAAGAAGCCCGCCGAGACCCGGATGGGGTCAGGCAAGGGCGCACCCGAGGGATGGGCTGCGGTGGTCAAGCCGGGACGCGTCCTCTTCGAGATGAGCGGCGTCACCGAGGAGATCGCTCGCGAGGCGATGCGCCTCGCCGCCCACAAGCTCCCGATCCCCACGCGTTTCGTCGCCCGGCAGGGGACGGGGGACGAGGTAGAGGCGGAGGAGACGGCGTGAGCAAGCAGGTCGAGGCGGTGAACTTTCTCCGCACGATGTCGACGGAGGATCTCGACGAGCACCTGCGCCAGCAGCGCCGGCGGCTCTTCGAGGTCCGCTTCCAGCAGGCGGCCGGCCAGGTGGAGAACCACCGGCAGGTGCGCGAGCTCCGTCGTGAGATCGCCCGCACCATGACCATCCAGCTCGAGCTGGTCCGTGGTCACCACCTCGTCTCCGATCTGGAGGTCGAGGAGGAGCCCGAGGAGCAGCCGCGTCCGCGCCGCCTGCTCCGCCGGCGCCAGGTCGCGGTCCCCGCCGGGGACGTCGCCGAGACGGAACCCGTGGACGCCGAGGCCTCGGAGGCGGTGGCGGCGGAGATCGGCCCCGAGCCGGCTGTGAAGTCGCGCCGCCCCCGCCGGGTGAGCACCAGCGCGGAGCCGGCCGCCGAGGCCGAGCCCGAAGCGGAAACGGCCGGTGACGAGGCGACAGACGACGCGGAGGCAGCCGGCGACGGCTCCGAGATCGCAGACGAGGGCACCACGGGGCCCGACGAGGAGCAGGCAGATGAGTGAGCAGCCCGTGACCGAGACGACCGTGGAGCGCAGCCGCCGAAAGGTCCGGGACGGTGTCGTGGTGAGTGACAAGATGCAGCACACCGTCGTCGTCCTGGTCGAGGAGAAGAAGCCGCACCGCCTCTACAAGAAGGTGGTCACCCGCAACCGGCGTCTCAAGGTTCACGACGAGGAGGGGAGCTGCGCGGTGGGCGACCGGGTCCGGATCACCGAGACGCGGCCCATCTCCAAGGAGAAGCGCTGGCGGGTCTCCGAGATCATCGAGAAGGCGAAGTAAGCAGTGATCCAGCAGGAGAGCATCCTGAAGGTGGCCGACAACAGCGGGGCGCGAGAGCTCCTCTGCATCCGCGTGCTCGGCGGCAGCCGTCGCAAGTACGGATCGGTCGGTGACGTCATCATCGGGACGGTCAAGGTCGCCCAGCCCAACGCCCAGGTCAAGAAGGGCGAGGTGGTCCGCGCCGTGATCGTTCGCACCACCCAGCCCTTTCACCGGCCGGATGGCAGCCAGATCCGGTTCGACGAGAACGCCGCGGTGCTCATCAACCCCCAGAACAACCCCCGAGGCACTCGGATCTTCGGTCCGGTCGCACGCGAGCTGCGGGAGCGGAACTACATGAAGATCGTGTCCCTCGCACCGGAGGTGATCTAGATGGGCACGGTCGCCAAGCGCCGCGCCGCCCTGACCCGGCACCATCGCGTCGAGGTGGAGCACGAGGGTTGGGCAGATGGCGCGATGCGCCCCCTCGACATCCGCAGCGGCGACAACGTCGAGGTCATCTCCGGCAAGGACAAGGGCAAGCGGGGCATCGTGGAGCGGGTCGTCGTCGAGCGCCAGCGGATCGTCATCCGCGGTGTGAACCTGATGAAGCGCCACACCAAGGCAAACACCCAGGGCAACGTCCAGGGTGGCATCGTGGACTTCAACGGTCCGATCGCCTACAGCAACGTGCAGCTGGTCTGCAACCGCTGTGAGAAGAGGACCCGGATCTCCCACCAGGTGACCGAGGAAGGCGTCCGGGTGATGGTCTGCCGCAAATGCGGCGAGCGCTACGAGCGGGTGACCGGCTGATGGCCGTCGCCGCCGTCGAGGCCCCGCGCCTCCGCCGCCAGTACCAGGAGCAGGTCGTCCCCGAGCTGGTCAGGGAGTTCCGCTACACCAACGCGATGCAGGTGCCGCGCCTCGAGAAGATCGTGGTCAACATCGGTCTGGGTGAGGCCATCCAGAACGGCCGCGCCATCGACGCCGCGGTGGCCGACGTGAAGACCATGACCGGCCAGGCGCCGATCGTGATCCGGGCACGCAAGTCGGTCGCGGCCTTCAAGCTGCGCGCCGGGATGCCGATCGGCGTCAAGGTGACCCTGCGCTCCGACCGGATGTGGTTCTTCCTGGACAAGCTCATCAACGTGGCCCTGCCCCGCATCCGTGACTTCCGGGGCGTGGACCCCAAGGCCTTCGACGGTCATGGCAACTACACCCTGGGGCTCAAGGAGCAGCTGGTATTCCCCGAGATCGACTACGACAAGATCGACAAGCTGCGCGGCCTGGAGATCTGCATCGTGTCGAGCGCCAAGACAGACGACGAGGGCCGGGCCCTGCTCACCCACTTCGGCATGCCGTTTCGGAAGAGTTGATGTTGATTGATTGTTCGCGCGCGTCGGCTTCCGCCGATACGGCGCGACGAGGTGCCTCATGGCCAAGAAGTCACTGATAGCCAAGTCGCTCCGGGCGCCTCGGTTCTCCACCCAGCTGCGCCACCGGTGCGCGCTGTGCGGGCGGCCGCGCGCCTACATGCGCAAGTTCGGGATGTGCCGCATCTGCTTCCGCGGGCTGGCCAGCATGGGCCAGATCCCCGGCGTCAAGAAGAGCTCGTGGTGAGGCCATGACCAGCGACACCATCGCCGACATGCTGACCCGGGTCCGCAACGCCAACGCGGCCAACCACCGGACCGTGGTGATCCCAGCCAGCCGCATGAAGGTGGAGATCGCCCGGGTGCTCAAGGAGGAGGGCTTCATCGCCGACTACTCCGTGAGCGGGGAGAACCCCCTGGAGATCATCACCATCACCTTCAAGGCTCGCAGCCCCCGGGGGCGTGCGCTGAGCGGGCTCCGCCGGATCAGCCGGCCGGGACTGCGCGTGTACGCCCGCAAGTCGGAGCTCCCCCGGGTGCTCGGCGGCCTCGGCATCGCGGTCATCTCGACCAGCCAGGGCCTGATGACCGGTCAGATGGCCCAGCGGCTCGGTCTCGGCGGCGAAGTCGTCGCCTTCGTGTGGTGATCTGATGTCGCGCATCGGCCGCAGTCCCATCCCGCTTCCGACCGGCGTCAAGGTGGTCGCCACCGGGGCCCACGTCTCCGTGTCGGGTTCGCGCGGCACCCTGGAGCGTCTGGTCCCGCCGGCGATGTCCGTGATCGTCGGCGAGGGCGTTGTCGAGGTCAAACGCCCGACCGACAGCGCCGTGCATCGGTCCCTGCACGGGCTGACCCGGACCCTCATCGCCAACATGGTGGAGGGGGTCAGCACCGGATTCACCCGCAACCTCGACCTGGTCGGCGTGGGCTTCCGCGCCACCCGCCAGGGCTCCGACCTGGTGCTGACGCTCGGGTATTCCCACCCGATTCGCTACACCCCGCCCGAGGGGGTGACCATCGAGGTTCCGGCCCCCACCCAGATCGTGGTGAGCGGCGCCAACAAAGAGGTGGTGGGCCAGGTGGCCGCCAAGATCCGCTCGTTCCGCAAGCCCGAGCCCTACAAGGGCAAGGGCATCCTCTACCGGGGGGAGCGGATCCGGCGGAAGGCCGGGAAGTCCGGCAAGGCAGGCAAGGG
>JBEKAP010000128.1:0-7320 GCA_050015875.1 Candidatus Dormibacteria bacterium
CCTCGACGACCTTGACGTGCACCCGCACGGTGTCCCCGCTGCGAAGCACAGGGACCTCGGCCTTCTCCTGCTCCCGCTCGAGGAGCTCGACGACGTTCACTTCGTACCTCCAGAAATCGCGCTCGACGACCCTAGCAGGTCGGGCCTCCGGCGCCGAGTTGCCTCCAGGCTCTGGCCACGGCGCCACTCGGCGATCGCGGCGTGATTTCCCCCGCGCAGGACCTCCGGCACCACCTCGCCCTCGAAGTCGGCGGGACGAGTGTAGAGCGGAGCCTCCAGGCCACCACCGGCGGCCTCCGAGAAGGTCTCGTCGACCAGCGAGTCGGCGGATCCGACCACACCCGGGACGAGGCGTGCGACCGAGTCGACGACCGCCATGGCGGCGATCTCGCCGCCGCTCAGGACGTAGTCCCCGACCGACAGCTCCTCGCCGATCTCGATGCGGGCGCGCTCGTCGACGCCCTGGTAGCGACCGCAGACGAGGAGCAGCGCACTCTCCGCGGCCAGCTCCCTGACCACCCCCTGGTCCAGCCGCCTGCCCTGCGGCGAGAGCAGGATCGACCTGACCCCCGGCACCTCGCTCCGGATCCGCCGCAGCGCCCTGACGAGCGGCTCGGGCTTCAGCACCATGCCGGGCCCGCCGCCGAAGGCGATGTCGTCCACCTGGCGATGGCGCCCGGTCGTGAAATCGCGGAGGTCGTGGACGCGCAGCTCGATGTCGCCGCGCTCCAGGGCACGTCCGACCACGCCGACCCCCAGGGGGCCGGGGAAGATCTCGGGGAAGATGGTCAGCACCTCGAAGCGCATGTTTGGAGAGGCCCGGTCAGGCCTCCTCCTCCTCCCACGGGGTGAGCACGATCCGGCCTCCGCCCAGATCCACCTCGCGGACAAAGGCGGACACCATCGGGAAGCGGCGCTCGCCGGCAGCGCTCTCCACCACCAGCACGTCGTGAGCCGGACCGGCCTCGACGTCGGAGACGACACCGACCGCGTTGCCCTCGGCGTCCACAGCCGGCAGCCCGACCAGCTGCCAGACGAACCACTCCCCGGGCGGCAGGTGCCGCGCCCGCTCCGGCTCCACGCAGAGGTAGGCCCCCCGGAGGAGGCCCGCCGCCTCCGGGGTGTCGATGCCATCGAAGGCGAGGAGCACGTCGCCATCCCCCATGCCGCGTGCCGTTCGCACGATCATCTCGCGCCCGGTGTCCTCCACGGTGACCCGCACCCCACGGCGGAAGCGGCGGGCATCGCCCCCCAGGCTCTCCGCACGCACCTCGCCGAGCACCCCGTGGGCACGCCGGACACGGGCGGCGCGGAGCAGGGCGGGACGCCCATCCGCAGGACCGGAGGCGGATCGAGGGGTCATCGCTGGTCGGCCAGCTCCACCTGGACGCGCTCGTGGCCGCGCAGCCCGGCGGCCCTCACCACGGCGCGCACCGCGTCGATGTTGCGACCGCCCTTGCCGATCAGCTTGCCCATGTCGGCCTCCGCGACCCCCACCTCGATGATGGTGGTCCGCCCCTTGACCACCGAGCGGACGGTCACCGCCTCGGGGGTGCCGACCATCCGCTCGATGACGAAACGGGTGAGGTCAGCGTAGTCGGTCACCTACTCGTCCTCGCCGACCGGGGCCGTCTCCGCGTCGGGCACGTCCTCGACCGCCTCGGGCTCGCCCGCCACCGCAATCGGTTCGACTTCAGCTGCCACGGCCACCGCCTCGGGCTCGCCGGCAACGGCGTCGCCCTCCGCGGCGTCCGCCACCGGCTCGGGCCGGGCGGCAGCGCGCTTGCTCTTCGCGACGGCCGCCGCCGGCGCCGCCTCGACCGGGGTCTCCTCGACAGCGGGTGCCGCCCCGAGCCCGACCGATCCGCGCTCGCGCTTGGGGTTGCCGGCCAGGATGCCGTGCGCCACCAGCAGGTCGCGGGCGCTGTCGCTCGGCCGCGCGCCCTTGCTCAGCCATTCCCGGACGCGATCGGCGTCGATCTTCACGGTGGCGGGCTGGGGCAGCGGATCGTAGTAACCGAGGGCCTCGATGAAGCGACCGTCGCGCGGGCTGCGCGAGTCCGCGACCACCAGCCGGTAAAAGGGCCGCTTCGTGGTGCCCATCCTCTTCAGGCGGATCTTGACCAAAACTTCTCCTTTGCCGTGGTTGTATGCCCGCTGTGGACGGGCTTCGAAAGCATGGATACGCTCATGGGTGGGGCAGGCCGAGTTGCGAGGGGTCCATGCCCTGGAGCTGGCGCAGCATGCGGGCCCGCCCGCGCACCCCCTTGCTGCCCTTGCCGCCCACCGATTTCATCATCGCCTGCATCTGCTCGAACCCCTTGAGCAGCTTGTTGACGTCGGCCAGGGTGGTGCCGCTGCCGGCGGCGACCCGGCGCCGGCGCTGGCTCTTGAGCACCTCGGGATGGATCCGTTCGTGAGCGGTCATGGAGAGCACGATCGCCTCCATCCGGGAGAGGTCCTTCTCGGTGGGCATCATGCTGCCCGCGTTCTTGATCATCTGGCGGCCGCCCGGGAGCATCCCCAGGATCCCCTCCAGCGGCCCCATGTTGCGGAGCTGGCGCATCTGCTCCAGCCAGTCGTTCATGGTGAAGCGCCCGGCCAGCATCTTCTTGGCCGTGACCTCGGCGGTGGCCTGGTCCATCTGGGACTGGGCCCGCTCGACCAGGGTGAGGATGTCGCCCATCCCGAGGATCCGCGAGGCCATCCGCTCCGGCTGGAAGGGCTCCAGCTCCGAGACCTTCTCCCCCACGCCGGTGAAGAGGATGGGCTTGCCCATCGACTCCTTCATGGAGAGGGCCGCGCCGCCGCGGGCGTCTCCATCCAGCTTGGTCAGGATGACCCCGTCCACCCCGACCTGCTGGTCGAACTCCCGGGCCACGTTGACAGCCTCCTGCCCGGTCATCGCGTCGACGACCAGCACGGTGTCGTGCACCGTCACCTTCCTGCGGATCTCCCTGAGCTCCGCGAGCATCGGCTGGTCGATCTGGAGGCGGCCGGCGGTGTCGAGGATGACGACGTCGCAGTTGAGCCGCCGTGCCTCCTCCAGCCCGCGCCTGCAGAGGTCGGGGGGCTTGCTCCTGCCGTCGGGCATCGCGACCGGGATCTGATTGTCCCTGCCCAGCTTCTCCAGCTGCTGCGGGGCGGCCGGGCGCTGGGTGTCGGCGGCGACGAGGAGCGGACGGTGCCCGTCGCGCCGGACGGCGAGCGCGAGCTTGGCGCAGGTGGTGGTCTTGCCGCTCCCCTGCAGGCCGATGAGCATCACGACGGTGGGCGGCTGCGACTGGTAGCGGAGCTTGCGCTGCTCGCCACCCAGGAGCGCCACCAGCTCCTCGTTGACGATCTTCACGATCTGCTGCCCGGGGGTCAGCGACTCGAGCACGTCGGCACCCACGGCGCGCTCACGGATGCGATCGACCAGGGCGCGGGCGACCTTGAAGTTGACGTCGGCCTCGAGCAGGGCGAGGCGGACCTCGCGCATCCCCAGCTCGACCTCCTCCCTGGTCAGGCGGCCCCGTCCGGAGAGCGACTTGAAGATGTCACCGAGGCGATCGGAGAGGGATTCGAACATGGCTAGCGCCGCTCCTCCAGGCGCGCGCGCAGCCCCGCCTCGAGGGCGTCGCGCCGGGCCAGCTCGGCGGCGTGGCCGAGCCTCGCCTCGAGGTGCTCGAGCTGGGCCAGTCCCCGGCGGACCAGGTCGTGGGCGCCGCTCCGGCTGCAGCCAAGGCTCTCGGCCAGCTCGGCGAAGGACCAGTCCTCGTCCAGGTGCAGCCGGCAGGCCTCGCGCTGGTGATCGGTGAGCAGCGCGCCGTAGACGTCGAGGAGACGCTGGAGGTGCGCGGTGCGGGCGAGGGCGTCGGCACCGGAGGGAGGCCGGAGAACTGTCAAGGTCAAAGCCTGGACAGTGTACCCGATCGCCCGGCTCCGGCTACCCCTTCGCCGGCGCCTCCAGCACCCCGGCGAAGAGCGCGTCCAGGTACGCCTGCGGGTCGAAGACGTTCAGGTCGTCGATCCCCTCCCCGAGCCCGACCAGCTTGACCGGCACCCCCAGGTCGTCCTCGATGGCGAGCACGGTCCCGCCCCGCGAGCTCCCGTCGAGCTTGGTCAGCACGATCCCGGTGAGCCCGAGGGCCTCGTGGAACACACGAGCCTGGGCGATCGCGTTCATCCCGGTCGGGGCCTCGATGACGAGAAGGGTCTCGTGGGGCGCCTCCGGGATCACCCGCCGGGCGACGTTGCGCACCTTGATGAGCTCCGCCATGAGGTTGACCTTGGTGTGGAGGCGTCCGGCGGTGTCCACCAGGACCACGTCGACGGCGCGGGCCACGGCCGCCTGGAGGGCGTCGTAGACGACCGCCCCGGGGTCGCCGCCGGGTTGGTGGGCGATGACCTGGGCGGCGCTGCGGTCGGCCCAGAGCCGCATCTGGTCGATGGCGGCGGCCCGGAAGGTGTCGGCGGCGGCGATCAGGACCACCCGTCCCTCGCTCTGCAGGCGGTGGGCGAGCTTGCCGATGGTCGTCGTCTTGCCGCTGCCGTTGACCCCGACCATGATCACGACCGCCGGCACGGCATCGATCCGGAGGCGACGGTCGCGCGCCTCGAGCACGGCCAGCATCTCCATCTTGAGCGCCCGGAGCGCCTCCTCCGGCGAGGTCATCCGCTCCTCGCGGACCCGGGTGCGCAGCCGGTCCACCAGCCGCTCGGCCACCGGAAGCCCGCAGTCGGCCCCCACCAGCACCTGGAGGAGGTCGTCCCAGAAGGCCTCGTCGAGGTCGCGCCGGAGCAGGACCGCGTCCCGCACCTGCTCGCTGAAGCTGAGCGAGGCGCGGTCCATCCGCCGCGACATCCGCCGCCACCACGCCTCCCGGCGGGGCTGGTTGAGAGGCCCGGTGGGGGTCATCGGGTCATCCCCGCTCCGGGGCGTGCCATGGCGCTGCGCTCTGCGGCCTCACGGACGCCCCTTCACGAGGCGACACGGCGGAGCGGCGACACGAGCGTGCCGGTCACGTCGGCGGTCCCGGCGTCGGCGGCGAAGCGGACGGAGAGCAGGGAGCTGACCCCGACGCGATCGATCGTCACCCCGTAGAGGGCATCAGCGGCGGCCATGGTGACGTGATTGTGCGTGACCACGATGAACTGTTGGATGGCGGCGAGCCGGGTCAGCAGCCTGGTGAAGCGCAGCACACTGGTGTCGTCGAGCGGGGCGTCGACCTCGTCGAAGATGTAGAAGGGCGACGGATTCACCTGCTGCAGGGCCAGCACCACGGCGAGCGCGGTGAGCGCCCGCTCCCCACCGCTCAGCAGGCTGAGCGGCTGCAGCCGCTTCCCCGCCGGCTGGGCGAGGATGGCCACCCCGAGGAGCTCGTCGTCCGACCTCACCTTGGCGACCGGCTCCGCGTCCTCGCCGGTCCCGGCCGCGGGTTCCGGCGGGTTCTCCAGCCGGAGTGTCGCCCGGCCACCCGGGAAGAGCTCGGAGAACACCTCGGCGAAGTGGGCGTTGACGCCTTCGAAGACCGCTCCGAAGCGGCGCCCGGCCTCGCCCTCGAAGCGCCGGACCAGGTTGCCGACCTCGGCGGAAGCGACCGCCAGGTCGTCGCGGTCGGTGCGGAGCCGCCCCACCCGCTCCTCGAGAGCTGCGTGCTGCTCCGGCGCCAGGGCGTTGACCGGCCCCATCCCGGCGATCCGGCGCTCCAGCCGGGAGATCTCGCGCTCGGCGCGCTCGGCGGCCGCGGGGTCCATCTCGGAGGTGTCGTCGTCGACCTGGTCGCGTACCTGCTCCGCCTGCTCGGCGAGCCGCATCTCGGCGACACCGACCTCGCTCCGGGCGGCGTTGACCTCGTCCTCGGCGCGCGCCACCACCACCCGCACCTCGCCCCGCTCCGCCTCCAGCGCGCTCAACGCCCGCTCCTCCTCGGCAAGCGGGGCCGCGGTGTGGGCGAGGCTCGCCGCCGCCAGCTCGACCCCCTTATCGGCGGCGCGGGCCGCCGCCGCCGCGGCGCCCCCATGGGCCAGCGCCGCGAGCACCTCGGTCTCGGCCCCCACCACGCGGGCGTCTGCCTCCGCCAACCGCTCGACCGCCTCGCCGCGGCGCCGCTCGCTCTCCAGGCGGCGGCGATCCGCCACCTCGACGGCCAGCCGCACCTCGGCCAGCTCGGCGTCGGCACGCGCCCGTTCGGCGGCGAGACGGTCGCCGCGCTCGCGCAGCTCCTGAGCCCTGGCCCTGGCCTCCGCGGCCGATGCGCGCAGGCCGCCCTGCCCCTGCTCGGCGCGATCCGCCTCCAGGGCCGCGGTCTCCGCCGCCTCGGCCGCCGCAGACCGGGCTGCGACGCGGCGGCCCACCTCCGCCTCCAGCGCGGGCAACCGCCGCGACTCCATCGCGGCCGCGATCCCGGCTGCCGCCGATTGGGCGGTGGCCTCGGCCGCCTCGCGCCGCCGCGCGGCCAGCTCCGCCGCGGCATGGGCGAGTGCGGAGTCCGCCGCCCCGACCGCCGCTGAGTGGCGTCGGACCTCGGCGTCCGCCTCCGCCTCCCGGGCGGTGGCCGCCTCGGCGACGACCTGGGCCTCGCGGGCGGCGGCGACCAGCGAGAGCGTGGGCGCGCTGCCCCCGCCGGCGCGCGCCCCGGCCGAGGTGATCACGGCACCATCCGGGAGCACGGCGCGCGCCCCCGCCTGGGCGGCGACCCTGCGTGCCATGGAGAGGTCGGATACCAGCCAGGCCCCGGCCAGGCAGTGGGCCACTGCGGCGCGGGCCCGGGGCTCGATCTCGACGGAGTCGATGGCGCGGCGAGCCCCGGCCACGGCCTGCTCCGATGGCGTCGACGTCCCCGGGCGGGCTGCACCGGTGCCCTCACCCGTGCCCAGCACCTCCTCGCGGACATCGGTCCCCCGCAGCAGCAGCAGGGCCCGGTCCACGTCGCCGACCACCCACGCGCCGAGGTGCGGCTCCAGGGCCGCCTCGACCGCGGCGGCCTCGGCCGGGTCGGCGACCCGGATGGCATCCACCAGGCGCATCGCGCCCAGCTCGGCGGCCCGGGCGCCGATCGCTCCTCTGCCGCCGAGGAGACCGTCCACCTGACCCCGGAGGCTTGCCGCCCGGCCCAGCGCCTCTGTGGTCCGGCCCCTCTCCTCGACCCGCAGCTCCTCCGCCTCGCGCAGCAGCTGCCGCGCCCCCTCCAGCCCGCTGGTGCGGCGAGAGGCGTCCGCCTCCGCCACGGCGGCGGCAGCCTCCAGGTCGGCGAGCCGCCCCTGGGCGGTGCGCGCCGCCGCCTCCAGCTCAGCGGCCCGGGCCCGGGACGAGGCCAGCTCGGCGGTCGCCGCCTC
>JBEKAP010000129.1:0-7224 GCA_050015875.1 Candidatus Dormibacteria bacterium
GGCGGGTCGACCAGGATCCGGTAGTGGCGGTAGACTCGGTAGCAGATCGCCGGGAGCAACGGGGACCCGGTGTGGAGTGCCATCGCCGCGGGGCCGGTGCTGAAGAGGACGGGGCCACCGCGGAACAGGACCTCGACGGTCGGCCCCCCCTCGGGGATGTCGGCCAGGAGGGCGAGGAAGCGGCCGTGGCGGAGGGCATGGAGCAGGCCCCGGGCGGCGCGACCGGGGGTGAAGACCTCCAGGCCACGCCGTTCGCGAGCCCAGACGATCACCTGATTGAAGAACCTCGGGCTGAAGTCGCGCATCACGGTGGTCAGGGCCAGCCCGCGGGAGAGCGCCATGGTCGCCGCCATGTCCCAGTTGCCGAAGTGGGCCAGGCAGAAGATGCCCGACCCGTGCTCCTCCTGGGCCCGCGCGATGTGCTCCCAGCCGTCGATGGGGTGGTGCCGGCGCACCGTCTCCATGGTCAGGGCGTCCGCCCACATCAGGTCGAGGCAGGTGCGGAAGTACTCGCGGTAGGAGGCCCGGGCTCGGGCCCGGGAGGCCCGCGGTCCGAGGCTCGGATCCGCTCTCCGATGGCGGGTGGCGCACGCCTCGACCCGGGCCGGTCTGACCAGGGAGGTCATGGCGGCGATGGCGTCGACGGCGAGGTAGCGCTGCCAGCCGAGCGCCTGAGCCGACTTCGCCACCCCACGCCAGAGCGCGCGAAGGACGGGCGAGGGCGGCGACGTGCTCGGGATGGGGGCGCCCACGGTGCGAGCGACCGGGCCGCTGAGCGGTGGCCCCCCGGGCTCCCCGCCGTGATGATCCGTCACCCGGGCGGCTTCGCCCGTTCTCGTCTCGATGGCATCTCCGCCCGTGAGTTCTCAGAGGAGTGGATCATAGATGGGAGCGCGGGCCGAACCTGCGCCGGCCGGCGTAGGCTGAGGCTGAGCAGTTCAATCCGGCGCACCAATCCGGTTGCTCAGGTCGAGGAGGGTTTGCGCGTGGCGATGCGGGTGGCCTGGTTCGGGCATGCCGGCGGCCGCCGGGCGGACGGGCTCACCTCGTACAGCGATCTGACCGTCAGGGCCCTGGTCGCTGCCGGGTGCGAGATCCGCTTCTTCCACCACGACCTGGACGGTGACGTCACGGCGGTTCCGGACGCGGTGAGCCTGGAGGGGGTCCGCTTCAAGACCGTCACCCTGCCCGCCCCTCGCACCCTGGCCCGGATCGAGCGCGCCCTCGCCGACTTCCGCCCCGACGTCGTCCACTGCTCGGTGAGCGTCTCCCTCCTGGACGGCGCGGTCGCCCGGGTGGCGCGCGGCCTGGGCGCGGTGACGGTTGCGACCTGTCACCTCCCCTACGCCCCGGCGCAGAGCGCCCGGGGTCGGGTGATGCGCCGCCTCTACCAGTACCACGCGGCCCGTCTTCAGGAGTACGACCGCTGCATCGCCCTCTCCCACGATCAGCGCGACCTCCTGGTGCGCGCCGGGGTTGCCGCCGAGCGCATCGTGGTGATGCCCAACGCCGTCGACACCGGGCGGATCTCTCCGGGACCCTCTGCGCTGAAGCAGACCCTGGGGGCGACGCTCCTCGTCTCGTTCCTCGGCCGGCTGGACCCGGAGAAGCGCGTGGAGGAGCTGATCCACTCCTTCCTCGCCCGCCGTTGGCCGTCCGACCACCTGCTCGTCATCGCCGGCAGCGGCAGCCAGGACCGCCGGCTTCGCGCCATCGCCGGGCCCGAGGGGCCGGTGCGCTTCCTGGGCATGGTCACACGCGTGGAGGATCGCCTCGAGCTGCTCCGGGCGACCGACGTCTTCGTCCTCCCCTCGACAGCGGAGGGGCTGTCGCTCGCGCTCCTGGAGGCGATGGCGGCGGGCTGCGCGATCGTCGCCACCGATGCCGGTGAGCACGGGGCGGTGCTGGACGGCGCCGGCCTGGTCATCCCCGTCCACCCGCTGGAACCGGCCCTGGGGGAGGCCTTGGAGCGGCTGGGCGCCGACCCGCAGGCGCGGCGGAAGCTCGGCGAGGCGGCCCGCGGTCGAGCGGTCGCCCAGCACGGCCTCGACGCCTACGTCGTCGACCTCCTCCACCTCTACGCCTCGGCGGCCGCCGGTCGTCAGGCTGCCGGCGCGGTTCCGTAGCCGGGGCCGCTCTCAGCCGGGCCGGGGTACGGCCCCATCCCCGGTTGCCGGGAGCCGCGCGTGGAGCGTGGTGCCGGCGTCGGGCACGGAGCGGATCTCCAGCTGGCCTCCCGCCTCGCGCGCCAGATCGTGGATCAGGCTGAGACCGAGATGCCCGGCCTCGACCTGCCGGTGGCGCCGCTCCGCGGTGAAGCCGACGCCGTCGTCGACGATCCGGAGGTCGAGGCTCCCGTCGTCCCTGCTGACCGCCACCTCGACGTGGCGGGCGTGGGCGTGCTGGTCGACGTTGTGCAGCGCCTCCTGGGTGATCCGGTAGGTGGCGGTCAGCGCGCTGCCGTGCACCTGGCCGGTCGACGGCGCGATCTCGATGGTCACCTCGATGCCCGCGTCGCGCAGGGGGTCGGCGAGGTCACTGAGGGCCGCGGCCAGCCCGATCTCCTCCAGGTCGGCAGGGGCGATCTCCCGGAGCAGGGTGCGCAGCTCCTCGATCGCCTCGGCGGTGGCATCGGCGGCGTGCAGCATCGCCACACCGTCCTCGCTCCGCCCGGCGCGCGCGCGGAGCCCGAGGGCGACGGCGGCCAGGTCCTGGACCACGCCATCGTGGAGGTTGCGGGCGATCCGGTGCCGCTCGGCGTCCGACGCCTCCAGCGCCCGGCGCAGCAGCAGCTCCTTCTCGCGGGCGTGCGCCTCCCGCTGCAGCTGAGCGGCATGGGTGCGCGAGGAGAGGACCAGCAGGGACAGCTGGAGCAGCAGCACCGGTACGAGGAGGAGGAGGTACCCGTCCGCCCCCTCCCGATCGACCAGCACGACACCTCCGAAGGCGGTGATTCCGGCGCCCAGGAAGTAGGGGAGGACCGAGGCCGCGTTCTGCCCCACATAGGCCAGCACGTGCATTCCCGGTTGGGCGAGCCACTGCACCCCGGCGAGCAGCCAGATGTTGACCACCCAGGAGAGGAGGCCGGCCATCAGACCGGCGACCAGGCCGGGGCCCAGCGCCACGCCACCGCCTGTGACGGCATGGAACACCCACCAGGCGGCCAGCGCGCTCAGGAACTGGTTGGCGGCGTTGAACAGGCTCTTGAACCAGTTCGTGTGCAGTCGCGCGGTGGTCCCCGCGCACTCGGCGATGATGGCGACCAGCGCCCCGATCGGGCCCGCGGCGAGGGTCAACCCAAGGTGGGCGAAGATGGACGCCGACCAGTAGCTGTCCGTCCCGGAGAGGACCCGGACCGCGGTGGCGGCGAGGAGGAAGGTGGCGCAGGCCCCCATGGCGAGCAGGGCCGAGTCGGCCGGGAGCCGGACGGTGAGGACCGCCGCCATCGCGGCCACCGCCGCCAGCAGTCCGACGTAGGCGACGAGCGCCGGCGTGTACGGGACCGGCGACCCGGGTGTCTCCTCTGGCAGCCGCGGGATGCGGCGGGCCAGCCGGCGCAGCCGCCCCCCGCCCTCGTCAGGCTCGCCCGCTGTCGCCATCACCGGTCGAACGCATCGCTGGTCCGCTGGACGTTAGACGGGCGGCCTGGGGACCGCCACGATTTGGGGCTCCTGGGAGCCTTCCTCCCGCTCGACCTGGACCAGTCCGAGCCGCAGGGCCTTGGTCACCGCCTCCAGCTTGGAGTGGGTCGCCAGCTTGGAGTTGATCCGCGAGAGTTTGTTGCGAAGCGTCGCGTGGCTCATGAAGAGCTGCTGCTCGATGGACGCGTTGTCCCACCCCTGGGCGAGCAGCTGGAGCACCTCCAGCTCTCGGGGGCTCAGATCGTCGCCGTATCCCTGGCGAACCGCGGCGGTGGGGGCGATGAGCTTGGCGATCATCGCCGGCGAGATCGCTATGTTGCCCACCATCGCTCCGCGGATGGCGCTCGGCAGATGGTCCAGGCTCTCCGACTTGCTGATGAAGCCGCTGCAGCCGGCCACCAGGGCCTCGTCGAGGACCTGCCGCTCCTCGACAGCGCTGACCACGATGACCCGCGTCCGGGGGTGCTCCTCGCGGATGTAGCGGGCCGCCATGACGCCGTCGCCATCGGGCAGGTGGTAGTCCATCAGGACCACGTCGACATGCTTGCGCCGGAGGAACTCACGAGCATCGTCGAGCCGGTTGGAGATGCCGTCCACCCGCATGTCCGGCTCGTCGCGGAGGGCCCGGGCCAGGGCCTCGGCAAACATCTGGTGGTCCTCGACGATCAGGACCCGGATCAGCGGGTTGGAGGAGAGCTGGAGCTCGGGGGCCGTATCAAGGTCGGGCATCGCTGCACGCAGAGGATATGCCTCATCGGAGCGAAAGAGGCGAGCCGCGGCCCACATCGTGCGTCGTGCCGATGCCTCTCCGTCGGTGCGGACGCGCACCCCGATCAGGTGTTCCACCGCTCAGCTGTGCTGCGGGGCCGCCGCCCCCGCGCGCACGCTCTCCTGCTCGGGGCGGTGGCCGGCCTCCATCTGGGGACGGCCGATGAGGGCGGTGAGGGTGCCGCGGCGCGGGCGAAGCCATCCGGCGACCAGCACCGCGGTCCCGCCCCCCCACACGAGAAGAAGGGTGGGCACCCAGCCAAGGCGCGGCGCGACCACGGCGGCGAGCAGACCTCCGCCCAGCATCCCCACGTAGCCGAAGAGCCACACCGCGCCGCTCGCCTGCCCGAGCCGGTGTGACGAGACGATGCGGGCCATCTCGGTCATGGCCAGGATCTCGTAGGGGGCCGACGCCAGGCCGCTCAGCCCGGCCAGCCCGATGTCGATCCAGGCCGATCCGGCCAGGGCGAAGGCCCCGAGCGGGACCAGCTCGCCGAGGGTCAGCAGGGCCATGGTTCGCGCGCCCAGCCCCCGATGCCGGGTCCGGAGGAGCACCACCGCCCCGAGCACATTGCCGGCGCCTATCGCCGCATACATCCACCCCGCCGCCGACGCGCTGCCGAAGCGCTGCAGCGCCGCTGCCGGAAGGATCGCCTGGAGGCAGGTGATGGTGGCGAAGATGCCGAGCTGGGCGAGCGCCAGCTGGCGCAGGAAGGGGCGCCGCAGCACCAGCCGGATCCCTGCCCAGGGGCTCGCGCCGCACTCCTCCCGCTCCCCCGTGTGGATCCGGCCGAGGCGTGGCAGTCCGATCAGGATGGCGGCCAGGACCAGGAAGCTGAGGGCGTCTGCCACCACCAGCCATGTTGCCGAGCCGGTCCCGAGCAGGCCGAGAAGTCCAGCGGCGATCCCGGGGCCGGCGACCAGTGCCGCAGAGTCCACGGTGCCGACCGCGGCGTTCAGCCGGGCGACCCCAGCCGCCGGCACGAGCCGCGGGATCGCCGCCTGGCCGGCCGGCTGAGCGGCCCCGCCGGCGGCCTGGGTCAGCGCCAGGAGCGCCAGCACGAGGGGGACGGCCTCGACATCCAGTGCCACCGCCAGGGCACCCGTCACGGCTGCGCGGAAGACGTTGAGCGCGACGAGGGTCGGCACGGGACCGAGGCGGTCCGCCAGATGCCCGCCCGCCAGCGTTCCCACCGGCCGCGGCGCCACCCTGAAGAGGATCGCCAGGGCGGGGGCGGCGAGGCTGCGGGTGAGGGTGTAGAGGGCGACCGCGACCGCCACGGTGGTGAGCCAGTCGCCGCAGTCGGAGACGGCGCGGCCGGCCACGAAGCGGGTGGTGGCGCTCGGCCGCAGCATCAGGGGCCCCCCGGCCGGAGGCTCCGGCCGCACGGCGGGAACATTGGACATCAGCATCTCGGTTCGTTCGTCACCGGTCGCCCACTCCGGGTCCGACCCTGGAGGTCGAGGCCCGGGCTCCCCGGCACCGGTGGGGGGAGGATGGGCGGGCGCCGTATGTAGGTCGCCATGCGGCGCCCGCCCGAAGGGGATGAGGAATTTCTGTGGATCAGCCCCAGCCGTTGAACATGTCGCATTCCTCCGCGCTCTTTGTCACGCCACCTCGGGTCCCTGTCGTGAGCCCTCTGATTGCGTGTGCGGCCCAGTCGGTCTGCGCACCTGATGCTCGTTCCACGGCGCCAAACGGCATAGACGCCGCTGTCCCCAATTGGGCGCGCGGATGCACCCGAAATTGCTGCCGTTCGTCAGCTCACTGACCGCGGTCGGCGCGGGGGGATGCGTCTGCACCAGTGGGGCAGACGCAGATGCACTACGACTGGGCTGTGGTCCCTGGTGTGGCGGGTTCGGAGGGCCGTGGGTCAGGCTGGGGATGCCGCGCTCAGGCGGGCGCGACCGGGAGCCTCAGCTCGTCGTCAGCTCCGGCCTGCGCCGTCCGACCGATCGGGTGCCGGTCACCTCCATCACGCCCACCTCAGCCGGCCGGGCGAGCCACCACCCCTGCCCCAGCACGGCGCCGAGATCCCGGGTCTGGCGTGCCGCCAGCTCGTTCTCGACCCCCTCGGCGATGACCGTGGCCCCGCTCGCGTGGGCAAAGGAGACCATCGCCTTGATCGCCGCCCGCGACCCCGCGCGCGACGCGGTCATGGTCAGGCTGCGCGCGATCTTGATGAACTCCGGGTTGGCGGCGGTGAGCAGCTCCAGGGTCGAGTGCCCGTCGCCCACGTCGTCGAGGGCGAAGCGCACCCCGTGGTTGCGGTAGCCGGCGAGGACCTGGCGCACCCGGGCGAGATCGCTGATGATCTCCCGCTCGGTGATCTCCAGCACCAGCTGCTCGGGGCGACCCCCCGCCGCCTCCAGCATGAGGAGCAGCTGATCGGCGGCGTGGACGGGGTCGAGCAGGGTCACGGCGCTGACGTTGAGGAAGAGCGACCAGTGCGGGAGCACGCCCCACGGGGCACCGGCGATGGCGAGCCTCCTGCACAGCCAATCCAGGTCGCGCATGCGCCCGCTCCGCTGGGCCTCCGCGAAGAGGTCCTCGACGCTCTCTCCGGCCTTCATCTCGGGAGGACGGGCCAGGGCCTCGTGACCGATCACCGTCCCGTCGTCCAGCCGGCAGATCGGCTGGTAGACGATCCGCAGGTCGCCATGGGTGATGGCCCGGTCGACCCGGGCTCCCCACTCGGAGCGGCGGGAGAGCCCTGGCACGAGCTCGATGGTGCCGCCCGAGACCCGGTCCCGCCCCGCCTCCTTGGCCCGGTAGAGGTGGGAGTCGGCGAGACGCGCCACCCCGCGGGGGTCG
>JBEKAP010000130.1:0-7046 GCA_050015875.1 Candidatus Dormibacteria bacterium
CGCACCCCGGCGCTGCCGACCAGCAGCGCGCAATGGGGGATCTTCCTGCGCAACCACGACGAGCTGACCCTGGAGATGGTCACCGACGAGGAGCGCGACTACATGTGGCAGGAGTACGCGCGGGATCCCCGGATGAAGCTCAACCTGGGCATCCGGAGGCGGCTGGCGCCGCTCGTCAACAATGGCAGGCGCCAGATGGAGCTGTTCTACGGGATGCTCCTCTCCCTGCCGGGCAGCCCGATCCTCTACTACGGCGACGAGATCGGCATGGGCGACAACATCTACCTCGGCGACCGGGACGGGGTCCGGACCCCGATGCAGTGGAGCGCGGACCGCAACGGCGGCTTCAGCCGTGCCGACTTCGCTCAGCTCTACCTCCCCCCGCTGATGGACCCGGTCTACGGGTACCAGTCGGTGAACGTCGAGGCCCAGCGGCGCAGCGAGACCTCCCTGCTGCAATGGCTCCGCCGCTTCGTCGCGGTCCGGCGCCGCTGGCCGGTCTTCGGCCTGGGGGACTTCGAATCGCTCAACGCGACCAACCCGTCGGTGTTTGCGTACCTCCGCACCCACGAGGATCATGCTGTCCTCTGCGTGAACAATCTTTCCCGGTTCGCCCAGCCGGTTGAGCTGGATCTCCGCCGGTATGCCGGAATGACCCCGGTCGAGATGCTGGGGAGGGTCCACTTCCCGAGGATCCGTGAGCAGCCCTACCTGCTCACCCTTGCCCCCCACGGCTTCTACTGGTTCAGCATCGAGGACGTGGCGTGAGGCCACTCGGGCGGTGACTGCCAGCACCGATCCCAGCGCGGAGCGGCTGGAGCCGTTCGGCGTCGCCGGCCTCGCCGGCGACGCCCGCTCCTGGCTGCAGCGAGCGCGCTGGTTCGGGGGCAGGAGGCACCGGGTGGAGCGGGTCGAGCTGGAGGACCTGGCGGTGCTCCGGGCGACCGACCCGACGGTCCTCTTCACCCTCTGGCGCGTCGACTACGCCGACGCGCCGGCGGAGACCTACAGCCTCCCGCTGGGCATCCGCGTGGGTCCTCACCCGCTCGCCGACCTGGGTCCCGATCATCTGATCGGGACCGCGGCCTCCGCCGGGGGCACGCTTCTCCTCTACGACGCCCTGGCCGACCCCGAGGCCGCGGTCGAGCTGTGGCGGATGCTGGCCGAGGAGCGGGAGGTCGCGACCGGTTCCGGCCGCCTGATCGGCCGCCGCCTCGTCGGCATCGACCCCGAGATCGCCGATCGTCCCCGGCTCCTGGATGTCGAGCAGAGCAACTCGGCCGTGGTCCGGGGCCACCTCGACTTCCTCAAATGGAGCCGGCGGATCGAGCCCGGCCCCAGCGTGGAGCTGGAGATGGCGCAGACCCTCGGAGAGCGCGGCTTCGCCCACGTGCCGGCTCTTCACGGAAACCTGAGCTACCGGCGAGGAGGAGGGGACCCCTCCCTCCAGGCCCTGCTCCACGCCTATCTCCACAACGGCACCCAGGGATGGACCCTGGCCCTCACGTCGTTGCGCGATCTCTACGGATCGGCGGAGGAGGTCGGCACGGCCTCCGCGCTCGAGCGGTGGGAGATGGTCGACGACCAGGGCGGCTCCTTCCAGGGCGAGGCGGCCCGGCTGGGCACGGTCACCGCCGAGCTGCATCTCGCCCTGGCGGATCCCCAGCTCACCGGCGTGCTCGCCCCGGAGGCGGTCGGCCCCGCGCAGCTGTCGGCCTGGGCGGACGCGATGACCGCCCATCTCGACCGGCTGCTGGCCACCGACGACCCTGCCCTGGCCCCTCTGGGGGAAAGACGGGGCAGGCTGGTCGCCCGATTCGAGGCGCTCCGCCAACTCGGAGAGGGCGGCACGGCGATCCGGGTGCACGGCGACTACCACCTCGGCCAGGTGCTCCGGACCGATGAGGGCTGGAAGATCATCGACTTCGAGGGGGAGCCGGCCGGCGAGATCGAGGAGCGCCGGCGCCGCTCCTCGCCGCTGCGCGACGTGGCGGGGATGCTCCGTTCCTTCGACTACGCCGCCGCGGCGGCTCTGGCCGAGCGGATGGGACCCCACGATCCCCTCTGGCGCCACCTCTCGGCGGCCGGCGAGGCCTGGGCGGTCGCCAACCGCGACGCCTTCTGGGCTGCCTACCTGGAGCGGGTCGACGGCACCGGCCTCCTCCCCGCGGGCGGCGGCGCGCTGGTGGTCCGGCGCGCCTTCGAGATCAGCAAGGCGGTCTACGAGGTCGGCTACGAGCTTGGCCACCGCCCGGAGTGGGTGGGCATCCCCCTCCACTTCCTGCTGGCGGCCACGCCATGACGGCGGCGCGGAGCCCCTCGCTCAGCGCGGACTGCGCCCGGCTCGCGGCCGGCACCCACAGCGATCCCCACCGGGTCCTCGGCCCCCACCCGAGCGGCGACCAGGTGATCGTGCGCTTCTTCCACCCCGAGGTGGTCGAGGCCGCGGTGGCCTACCCCGGCGGGGTCGTGCCGATGCGACGGGTGGACGAACGCGGGCTCTTCGAGGCCGCGGTGCCCGTCACCGAGCTGGCGGGCTACCGGCTGCGCTGCCGCACCGCGGCGACCGGCTGGGAGATGGATGACCCCTATCGCTTCTGGCCCTCGCTCGGGGATCTCGACCTGCACCTGATCGGGGAGGGGACCCATCGCGAGCTCTGGCGACGGCTCGGGGCGAGGGTGATGGACCACCAGGGGAAGAGCGGCGTCGCCTTCGCCGTGTGGGCGCCCAACGCGCGGGGCGTGAGCCTCGTGAGCGATGCCAACGGCTGGGACGCCCGGGTCCAACCGATGCGCTCGCTGGGGAGCAGTGGGGTCTGGGAGCTCTTCGTCCCCGACATCGGAGCCGGGACCAAGTACAAGTTCCGGATCGTCGGCTCCGACGGGCGGAGGATCCTCAAGGCGGACCCGCTGGCCCGGGCGACGGAGGCGCCACCGGATACGGCCAGCATCGTCGAGAGGAGCGCCCACGAGTGGGGAGACCAGGTCTGGCTCGCCCAGCGCGCCGCCCAGCCCCTCCTCGATCGCCCCATCTCGATCTACGAGGTCCATCTCGGCTCCTGGCGCCGGAGCCCCGACGGCCACGTCCTCGGCTACCGGCAGCTCGCCGAGGAGCTGGCCGCCTACTGCGTGGAGAGCGGGTTCACCCACGTGGAGCTGCTGCCGGTGACCGAGCACCCCTTCGACGGCTCCTGGGGTTATCAGGTCTCCGGCTACTACGCGCCGACCTCGCGCTTCGGCAGCCCCGACGACTTCCGCCATTTCGTCGACCACCTCCACCAGCGGGGCGTGGGGGTCATCCTCGACTGGGTTCCGGGACACTTCCCCAAGGACGAGTGGGCGCTGGCTCGCTTCGACGGCACCGCGCTCTACGAGCACGCCGACCCGCGGCGGGGCGAGCAGCCGGACTGGGGCACGCTGATCTTCAACTTCGGCCGTGTCGAGGTCCGGAACTTCCTGCTCGCCAACGCCCGTTTCTGGATCGAGGAGTTCCATGCGGATGGGCTCCGGGTCGACGCCGTGGCCTCGATGCTCTATCTCGACTACTCCCGCAAGCCGGGCGAGTGGCTCGCCAACCAGTACGGGGGCAACGAGAACCTGGACGCCATCTCCTTCCTTCGGGAGGTGAACGAGGCGGTCCACGGCGACTATCCGGGGGTGGTCAGCATCGCCGAGGAGTCGACGGCATGGCCGGGTGTGTCCCGGCCCACGTACGGGGGAGGGCTGGGATTCACCTTCAAATGGAACATGGGGTGGATGCACGACACCCTCCAGTACATGAGCAAGGACCCCATCTACCGCCGCTATCACCACAACGACATGACCTTCGGATTCCTCTACGCCTGGACCGAGAACTTCGTGCTGCCCCTCTCCCATGACGAGGTGGTGCACGGCAAGGGGTCGCTGCTCGGCAGGATGTCGGGCGATCGCTGGCAGCAGTTCGCGAATCTGCGTGCCCTCTTCGGCTGGATGTGGGCGTACCCCGGCAAGAAGCTGCTCTTCATGGGGGGAGAATTCGGCCAGGACGCGGAATGGGCCCACGATCGATCCATCGACTGGCACCTGGTGGAGTTCCCGGAGCATCGGGGTCTGCAGCGCCTGGTCCAGGACCTCGGCTCCCACTACCGTGCGATTCCGGCCCTCTGGGAGCGTGACCACGAGGCCGACGGTTTCCACTGGATCGACGCCGGAAACGTCGATCAGAACGTCTTCATCTTCTTGCGCCGGGATGCCGCAGGCCGGGCGGGGCTCGTCTGCCTCGCCAACTTCTCGCCGATGACCCGTCATGGGTTCCGGGTCGGGGTGCCCCTTCCCGGGCGCTGGCGAGAGGTGCTGAACAGCGACTCCGAGGTGTACGGCGGGAGCAACCAGGGCAATCTCGGTGGGGTGGTCGCCGAGCGGATCGGCTGGCGCGGCCTGCCGTACTCCGCGACGGTCACGGTGCCCCCGCTCGGGGTGGTCTGGCTCGCCCCCGAGGCCCGGCCGGACTGATCCTGCCGGCTCGCGAGGGCCGGTGGCGGGCCATGGCATCTCGGAACGACCTTTCTCTGACGCGTACCCCGTTGCAGAGGTTAGGGTTAGCCGAAGAGATGGAGGCGGCGATCGGCCGCTCTCGACACGTGGGTTCAGCTGCGGGTTGATGCGTCATGGACATGCCGGCGGTTCGCGGACGACTTGAAGGGGAGAAATCCCGCCTCGAGGGGGTGCTCGACGCCGCCGGACGGGGTCTGGGCGGAGAGCCGGACGTCCGGCCGGACCAGCTCCCGGCGGAGCAGGCCGCCGAGACCCTGAACCGCGAGCTGGACTCGACGGTCGAGCAGCGGGTGAGGTCGGAGCTGGCCGCGGTCGAGGCCGCCCTGGCGCGTCTCGACGCGGGTCGGTACGGGCTCTGCGAGGTGTGTGGCGGGGAGATCGCCGAGGCCCGGCTGGAGGCGATGCCCGCCGCCCGCTTCTGCGTTGCGGATCAGGCCCGGGCGGAGAAGGACGCGCGATCGCGCGGCTCCCGCTGACGGGGCGCAGAGCAGCCGCGCTCCGTCGACAGTGCCAACCGGACCCGGCCGACGCTCCCCCGCCGCCACAGTCCACGACGAGCGATGAGCACGGTGGGCGATAGCGGGCCGGACGGTGCCGACCGCTGGGCGATGGGCGTCGCGCTGGAGCTGGCCCGGAGTTGCGATTACGCGACCAGCCCGAATCCGATGGTCGGTGCCGTGGTCGTTCGCGACGGGGAGATCGTCGGCCGCGGTCGCACCGCACCCGCCGGCGGGCCCCACGCCGAGGTGACCGCCCTTCGAGAAGCCGGCGGCGCCGCGCGTGGCGCCACCCTGGTGGTCTCCCTCGAGCCGTGCTGCCACCGCGGCCGCACCCCGCCCTGCACGGAGGCGGTGGTGGCCGCGGGCATCTCACGCTGCGTCGCCGCCCTGCAGGACCCCAACCCGCTCGTGAGCGGCGAAGGCCTGGAGAGCCTGCGCCGGGCCGGCATCGAGGTCACCGTGGGGGTCGAGGCAGAGGCCGCCCGGCTGCTCAACGAGCAGTACCTCCGCTGGGTGACAGCCGGGCTCCCTTTCGTGACCGCCAAGTTCGCCGCCTCCCTCGATGGCCGCATCGCCACCGCTTCCGGCGAGTCCCGCTGGATCACGGGCGGCGGGGCGCGACGCCTCGGCCACCTGCTCCGCCATCGCCACGACGCGGTGCTGGTCGGAGTGGGGACCGTGCTCGCCGACGACCCGGAGCTGTCGGCCCGGCTGGAGGGACGCGCGGCCCGCCAGCCGCTCCGGGTGGTGCTCGACAGCCGGCTCTCCCTTCCGCCCGGCGCGCGCGTGCTCGGGGGTGGCAGCGGGTGCCTGATCGCGACCACGGACGCGGCATCAGCTCCCGCGCGGCGGACCCTGGAGGCAGCCGGGGCACGGGTCGTGGCCTTCACCCCCGCCGCCGACGGGCGCGTGCCCCTGGATGCGGTTCTCCGGCTCCTGGCCGAGGAGGGGCGGATCAGCGTCCTGGTGGAGGGAGGCTCGCGGGTCCATGGGGCCGTCTTCGACGGGGAGCTGGCCGATCGGGTCGTCGCCGTCATCGCCCCGCGGATCGTGGGGGGCGACGCGGCACTCTCCGCCGTGGGGGGCCGAGGGGTGACCCGGCTGGGGGACGCGCTGCCGCTCACCGACCTGACCGTGGAGCGTGCCGGCGAGGACGTGGTGGTCAGCGGGTACTGTGTGCGCAGGCGGGACGGCGCGCCGCCGGTTCAGCGTGGAGTGTGAGCGAGTGTTCTCGGGGATCGTCAGTGAGCTGGGCGAGGTGCTGGTGGAGGTGGGGCTGCAAGGCGGGCGCCTCCAGGTCGCGGCTCACGGGCTTCCGGCCGACCTCCGGATCGGCGAGAGCGTCGCGGTGAGCGGTACCTGCCTGACCGTCGTCGAGATGGCGGGCGGTGGCTTCAGCGCGGACGTGATGCCGGAGACGGCGCGACGGACCACGCTCGGGTCCCTGCGGAGCGGCGACCCCGTCAACCTCGAGCCGTCGCTCGCCTTCGGAGAACGGGTCGGCGGCCACCTGGTGAGCGGCCATGTCGACGCGGTCGGCACCGTCATCGAGACCCACCCGGAGGGCGGGGCCCGCTGGGTGACCATCGCCCTCCCCGGCGCCCTCGCCCGCTACACGGTCGAGAAGGGCTCCATCGCGGTCGACGGCATCAGCCTCACGGTGGTCGACGCCGGTCGCGACCGCTTCACCGTCTCGCTGATCCCCCACACCCTGGCCAGCACTACGGCGCAGCACTGGCGGGCCGGCTCGACGGTCAACCTCGAGGCGGACATGGCCGCCAAGTACGTTCAACGGGGTCTGGAGTGGGAGATGGGGGCATGAGCCCGGACCGGATCGAGGACGCGGTCGACGACATCCGCGAGGGGCGCTTCGTCATCGTCGTCGACGACGAGGATCGAGAGAACGAGGGCGACCTCTGCATCGCGGCCGAGCGGGTCACCGCACCGCAGGTCAACTTCCTCCTGTCCAAGGCGCGAGGCCTCCTCTGCGTGGCCTGCGAGGGGGAACGGCTC
>JBEKAP010000131.1:0-7045 GCA_050015875.1 Candidatus Dormibacteria bacterium
AGGAAGCTGGTGGGCCCACGTGGCGGTACCTGGGGTCGAACCAGGGACATACCGGGTATGAGCCGGGCGCTCTACCACCTGAGCTATACCGCCGGACGTGGCGCCGGGGGCCGGATGCTCGAAAGCGGCGACATCGGCACCGACGCAGGGGGGACGAGTGGTTGCGGCGGCTGGATTCGAACCAGCGACCTTCGGGTTATGAGCCCGACGAGCTTCCACTGCTCCACGCCGCATCGGGAGCATAGCGCGGGTCGGGGGCCCCACGCCGCAACTGCGCCCGGCCGGGCCGCCGTCAGTGGCTCGGCGACGGCGACGCCGCGGCGGGGCTCGGGCTGACGGGGAGCAGGCTGGGGACGGGCGGCGCGGGAGTCGGCGTCGGCGTCGGCGTCGGCGTGGGGGTGGGGACCGGGGTGGGGCTGAAGGTGGGCGGCGCTGCGTTCAGCCCGCCGGAGGAGGGCGCCGACTTGTCGCCCGGTGCGAGGAAGAAGACCTTCTCCCCGGGCAGGTGGTAGCCGAGCTTGCGCGCCTGATCCTCCAGCCATGCCGAGGTCTGGGCCTCGGCGACCTCCTCGGCCCGCTGGGAGATCTGCGCCGAGAGCGCGGCGTTGGCCTCCTGGAGCTGGGTGACCCGCGCCTGCGCGGCGTGGTCGGTGGCGACCGCGCCGTAGAGGGCGTAGGCGACCCATCCGCAGGCGACGGCGACGACGAGAGCGAGGATTCGCCGCGCTGTGAAGGGGCGGGGTCGCTGAGGACCTGGGAAGTTCATTGCGGGGCCTTGGGGGGACGTGGGCGGGAGATGGCCGCGGGATGCGTAGTCTGCTACGGCCTCCCCCAAACCGCAACGGGGTTCCGCCATCTTGTGTGCGGCCTCGTCAGAGACACCCGCATGTTGGGGGGAGGCGGCGGCGCCGGGGTGGTGCTCCGCATTCAGGGCTGGTCGATCCCTTCAGGCCCTCGTCGTAGCTGGGGCAGGGCGTGAACACCACCGCCCCGGTGCCAATGTTGATCAGCGTAATTGTCGGTCGATCCGCGGGGGCCACCCACCTTCTCACCGGGCTTTGGGACAGAAGTGTCCTTAACCGGTGCAACGGGTGACGAGTCGGCCTCTGGGTGACGATCCGCGCGTTTGGCACTCTCCATGCCATGCCGGCCCCGGATGCTCACACGTCCGACCCCTACGCGGTCGCCTCCCAGCGCCGTCGCCACTCCTCGGCGTCGAGATCGTGGAGGTCCACGCCGTCGGCGCGCGCCGCGGTCTCGAGCGACCGGAAGCGGGCGGCGAAGCCCACGGCCCGGGCGCGGAGCGCGTCCTCGGGATTGACCCGGAGCTGGCGGGCGAGCGCGACCGCGGCAAAGAGCAGCTCCCCCGTCGCCTCCTCCAGAGCGCGGCTCGCCGGCGGTGGGGGCGGTGCGTGCCCGGCGACGGGGGCGGCGGGCGGTTCCGCCGGCTCGGGCGCGTCGAGGCCCTCCCCGCTCGCGGTATCGGCGCTGCCGGGCGACCAGTCCGCTCCCCGTTCGGCCCTGACCGGGGCCTCCGCGGCGAGCGCCGCCAGGGCGTCGACGCCCTCCCGGAGCCAGGCCAGGGCGGCGGCGACCGTGGGGGTCTCGTCGAAGCCGACCCGGGCGGGCCGCTTCTGCACCCCCTGGGCGAAGGCGAGCGCCGGCAGGGCGTGGGGGACGCCCTCCAGGAGGGAGAGACGCTCCCGCTTCTCGGCGCGCTTCAGCTTCTCCCAGTTGACGACCACCTCCTCCGCCCCGGCGACGGTGGTGCCGCCGAAGACGTGGGGGTGGCGGTGGACCATCTTGGCCCGGGTGGTCTCGGCGACGTCGCCGATGTCGAAGCCGTCGGGGCGCTCGGCGGCGATGGCGCTGTGCATCAGCACCTGGAGCAGGAGGTCGCCCAGCTCCTCGCGGAGGGTGGCCGTGCCCTGGGAGTCGATCGCCTCCAGGGTCTCGTAGGTCTCCTCGAGGAGGTACGGGCGGAGGGATCGATGGGTCTGGGCGCGGTCCCAGGGGCAGCCCCCGGGCGCCCGCAGGCGCTCGACGACCTCATTGAGCTCGCGCAGCGACTTCGCCGCCTCCTCACGCATCGCAACCTCCTCGGGTCAGGCGGGCACGGCCTGGCGGGCCCGGGCCAGCCGGCCCAGCTCCCGCAGCACCCGCAGGAACACATCCTCCCATTCCGCGTCGGGCGACCGTCCCAAGGGCGGAAGGCAGTAGACGCGGGTCGGCGAGGTCTCGACGAAGGCCCGGAACTGGCGTGCCACCACCTCGAGGTCGAGGCCGTGGCCGGAGGGCAGCTGGATCACCGCACCCACCCGCCCCGACACCCCGCGCCCGCCGGCGATCCCGGGGGCGAGCCGGGGCCCCGCCTCCCCGCGCCAGGTCTCCACCGCCTGCGCCCCGGCGGCGACCGCGAGCAGCCGCACCCGCAGCGAGAAGACGAGCGCCTCCGCCTCGGGCGGCATCGGTCCGAAGCGGTCGGCCAGACCCCGCGCCCTCCGCTCCAGCTCCGGCTCGGTGACGCAGGCGGCCAGGTCCTGGTAGCAGCGCAGCCGCAGCTGCTCCTCCCCGATGTAGCCGGGGGGAAGGAACGACGCCTGGGGAAGGGATACCGTCACCTGAGCGGGCAGCTCGGCCATCGGCCGGCCCTGCAGGGAACGGACGGCCTGCTCCAGGAGCCGGTTGTACATCTCCAGGCCGACCGCCGCGATCTCACCGTGCTGCTCCTCACCGAGGAGGTTGCCGGCGCCGCGGATCTCGAGGTCACGCATCGCCAGCTTGAATCCCGCGCCCAGGTCCTGCAGCTCACCGATGACGTCGAGGCGCTTGTCGGCACGCTCGCTGAGGGTGCGCTCGGGTGGGTAGAGGAGGTAGGCGTAGGCGCGCTGCCCGGCGCGTCCGACCCGGCCCCTCAGCTGGTAGAGCTGGGCCAGCCCCAGACGATGGGCGTCGTCGATGACGATGGTGTTGGCGTTGGGGATGTCGAGCCCCGATTCGATGATGGTCGTGCAGGCGAGGACATCGACCTCGCCCTCCACGAAGGAGCGCATCACCGACGCCAGCAGGTCCTCGTGCATCTGCCCGTGGGCGACGGCGATGCGCGCCTCGGGCACCAGGTCGCGCAGCCGCTGGGCCTCTCGGTCGATGGACTGCACCCGATTGTGGACGAAGAAGACCTGGCCACCCCGGGCCAGCTCGCGGGTGAGCACCTCGCGGACGAGCGAATCCTCGCGCGCGGTGACGTAGGTCTTGATGGGCTGGCGCTCCTCGGGAGGCGTCTGGATGACGGAGAGATCACGGATGCCGGCGAGCGCCATGTGCAGCGTCCGCGGTATCGGCGTCGCCGAGAGCGAGAGCACGTCCACGGCCACCCGCAGCTCCTTGAAGCGCTCCTTCTGGAGCACGCCGAAGCGCTGCTCCTCATCGACGATGACGAGGCCGAGGTTGCGGAACAGGACGTCGCGCTGGAGCAGGCGGTGGGTGCCGATGACGATGTCGACAGTGCCGGCCTCGAGCCCGAGCAGGGTGGCGCGCTGCTCCTCCTCGGTGCAGAAGCGCGAGAGCTGATGGACGATGACCGGGAAGGGACGGAGCCGCTCCGAGAAGGTCAGGAAGTGCTGCTGGCAGAGCACGGTGGTGGGCACCAGCACCGCCGCCTGGCGTCCCTCGGCCACCGCCTTGAACGCGGCCCGCAGGGCCAGCTCGGTCTTGCCGAACCCGACGTCGCCGCAGACCACGCGGTCCATGGGGCGGGACGCCTCCATGTCGCGCTTGATGTCGTCCAGCACCAGCATCTGGTCCGGGGTCTCCTCGAAGGGGAAGGAGCCCTCCAGCTCGCGCTGCCAGTCGGAGTCGGCCGAGAAGGCGTGCCCGGGGGCGGCCTCGCGGCGGGAGTAGAGATTGAGCAGCTCGCGGGCGACGGCCTCGGTCCGTTCGCGCACCCGCCGCTTGGTCCGCTCCCATTCGCCGGTGCCGAGGCGGGAGAGCGCGGGATGGGCGTCGGACCCTCCCACGTAGCGGTCGATGCGGTCCAGATGCTGGACGGGGACGAAGAGGCGGTCGCCATCGGCGTACTCGAGCAGCATGTACTCCTGCTCGGTGGCGCTCCCCGGGGTTTCGGCCGCGGCCGTCGCGGCCGGCCCGCGGCCCGCGCCCGATGAGGCTCCACCCGCTGCCCCCGATGCGGGGGTCTCCTCGGCGGAGACGCGCCTCATCTCGACGAAGCGGGCGACACCGTGGTCGCGGTGGACGACGAGATCGCCGGGGGCGAACTCGAGGACGAACCCGGGGGCCGCCGCCCGCCCCGCCGCCGCCTTGCGGGCACCCCGGGCGGATGTCGACTCGGCGCGGCGCGCCCCGCGGGCGAGCGGGGAGCCGCGCCGCTTCACCGCACCGAAGAGCTCGTGGTCGCTGAAGACGGCGATGCCGAGGTCGGGCATGCGGAATCCCGCGGATACGTCGCCGGCGGTCACGAGCAGCGACCCCGCCACCGCCGGGAGGCCGGCCGCGTCGGGGTCGTCGATCATGGTCGGCCCGAGCCCGGCGTCGCCGGTGAGCTCCTCCACCCTCCCCTCCTGCCGGGAGACGACCACGCAGCAGCCACCCCCCGCCAGCTCCTGGCCGAGTGCCGCGGCGAAGGCGTCCCAGCGCCCCGCGTAGGGCTCGGCGCCATGCCAGCCGAGGGCGGCCACCCGCCCGCCCGCCCTCTCCTCGACATCGCCGGGCAGGAGGTCCACGGCCCGGCCGAGGTTGGTGTCGAGCAGGCCGATGTCGAGCAGACCGCTGCGTGCACCGGCGGGGAGCTCGCCGCGCGCCTCCTCCTGCTCACGCAGGCCTTCGATCTCCTCGAGGTACCGGACCGCGGCACGCCGGGCGCGCTCCGCCCCGCCGGCGACCAGCACCAGCGCCCCCTGGCCCAGGTGATCGAAGAGGCTGGTCCCCTGGTTCAGGTACGGGGCGAAGAGGTCGGCACCGTCGTCGTACACGCCCAGCTCGAGCTGGGCGAGGTCCTGCTGCCACTGCTCGCGGACCTCGGGCCGGCAGCTCCCGACGTCGAGGGCGCCGACCGCGGCCCGGGCGCGCACGACCGCCTCGGGGCTCAGGTCCAGCTCCCGGGCAGGCAGCAGCCGCACCCTCTCCAGCCGGGCGACCGAGGTCTGGGTGTCGACATCGAAGGCCCGGATCTCGTCCACCTCCTCGCCGAACCACTCGGCGCGCCAGGGGCGGCCGCGATCCAGGCCGAAGACGTCGACGATGCCGCCGCGCACGGCCATCTCGCCGGGCGAGGTCACTGCCGTCACCCGCCGGTACCCGAGGCGGATCAGACGCTCGATGACCGCGTCGCGGCCGATCGGGGTGCCCCGGGTGAGCTCACCGGTGCCGTCGAGCGCACCGCTCGGGAGGGTGGGCCGGAGCAGGCCGGCCGGAGAGGCGACCACCAGGGCCGGCTCGCCGTCGCGGAGCAGGGCGAGGGTGGCGATCCGGCGCCGGACCACCTCCTCCGACGGCGGGATGCGATCGAATCCGGGAGTGTCGGCCGCCGGCCAGAGACCGAGCCGCCTCTCGCCACCCCAGAGGCGGGCGTCGGCGTAGACGGTCTCCGGATCGGTGGAGATCACCAGGACGTGGCCGGAGGCGCGCCGGCGGGCCCACCAGGCGATCAGCCCTACGGACGCCGGGGGAACCCCACCGAGGACGCGCAGCGAGCCACCGACGAGCGCGGCCAGGGGGGCGACCGCGTCCAGGCGGGAGGCCAGCGTGGGCGCGCTGCCGGCGGGCGGCTCAATCACCGGATGCGGGTGCCTCGGAACCTTCCGGTGCCGCCCCGGCGAAGACGGGGTTGTATCTGTTCATGGCCCGCTCCGCTCCCTCCCTCACGATCGCGGCCACCGCGTCGGCGGCGCGGTCGAGGATGGCGGGCAGCAGCTCGCGCTCGGCCGGGGTGAAGGGGTCCAGGACGTGGTCGACCGTGTCCTCCCCCGGAGCCGGCCGGCCGATCCCGACGCGCACCCGGATGAAGTCCTGGGTCTGCCACGACTCGATGAGCGAGCGCACCCCGCGGTTGCCGCCCGCCGAGCCGCCCCGGCGGAGGCGGAGGCGCCCGAAGGGGAGGTCGACGTCGTCGTGGACCACCACCACGTCGGAGACCGGAACGCTGAACACCCGCACCAGGTGGACGCCGGCCCGCCCGCTCAGGTTCATGAAGGTGGTGGGGCGGGCGAGGACGACGTCGAAGCCGTCGACGGTTCCGGTTCGCACCTTGGCGGGTCCCTCGCGGCGAGGCCGGGCGAACCGCCCCCGGCCCTCCAGCTCGTCGAGGACCATCCAGCCGCAGTTGTGCCGGGTGTGGGCGTACTCGCCGCCCGGATTGCCCAGCCCGATGATCAGCGTTGCCATCGCTCTCTCGGCCTCAATGCGCTGCGAGGTCGGGGACGTCCTGCCCCGGGAGCAGCCGCCGGGTCAGGGCGGTCATCGCGCCGGCCCGCTCGGGTTCGTCGTGGTCGTGGCCCAGGCAATGGAGCAGGCCGTGGACGGCCAGCAGGCGGAGCTCCTCGGCGGGGGCCGCCGGATTCTGGACGCGGGCCCGCTCCACCGAGATGGCGACATCGCCAACCCACTGACGAACGTCGCCGGGGAAGGCGAGAACATCGGTGGCCACGTCCACCCCGGCGTGGAGGCGGTTGAGCCGGCGCAGCTCCGCGTCGTCGGTCAGCCGCACCGCCAGACCGGCGCGGGCGGGCACGCCGAGGAGGTCCCCGCTGCCGCGGAGCAGGCCGGCGAGCCCGCCGGCGCGGACCAGCGCCAGGCTCGCGGCGTCGAGGGTGGGCGAGCGGTGGACGGTCACCCGCATGAGGAGCTCATGGTGGCGCAGAAAGAAAGGGGCTCGCCACTGGCGAGCCCGAAAAAACTGCTGATGACGTCGTCAGCCGGCTTTCGCCCGGCGCTTCCGGGCGGCCACCAGCTTGCGCTTGCGGCGGACCGAGGGCTTCTCGTAGTGCTCGCGGCGCCGGACCTCCGAGAGAATGCCGTTCTGCTTGATCTT
>JBEKAP010000132.1:0-7025 GCA_050015875.1 Candidatus Dormibacteria bacterium
ACGCGATCCGGACCGGGGGACTGACCAAGGACTACGGTGAGTCGCGCGGCCTCTTCGACCTCGGCCTGGAGGTCGCGGCCGGTGAGATCTTCGGCTACCTGGGGCCCAACGGCGCCGGCAAGACCACGACCATCCGGCTGCTGATGGACATGATCCGTCCCACGGGCGGGGGGGCGGAGGTCTTCGGGGTCGACTGCCAGGAGAACCCCGTCGAGGTCAAGCGCCTGGTCGGCTACCTGCCCGGTGAGATGCCCCAATGGGGCGGGCTGCGCGGGCGCGACGTGGTCGCGTATGTCGGTGGCCTGCGCGGCCGCATCGATCCTGCTCGGGTCACCGGCCTGGCCGAGCGACTCGACCTCGACCTCGGGCGCCGCTACCGGGAGTACTCGTCGGGCAACAAGCGCAAGCTTGGCCTGCTGCTCGCCTTCATGCATCCCTCGCGCCTGCTGCTGCTCGACGAGCCGACCAACGGCCTGGACCCCCTGATGCAGCAGGAGTTCTACCGGCTGGTCGAGGAGGCCCGCGGGGAGGGGACGACCGTCTTCCTCTCGTCGCACGTCCTCTCCGAGGTGGAGCGGGTCTGCGAGCGGGTGGGCATCCTGCGGCGCGGCCGGCTGGTCCAGGTGGCGCGGCTCGACGAGCTCCACCACCTCCGCTATCACCGCCTGGAGGCCGACTTCGCCGGGGAGGTGCCGGCGGACGCGGTGCGCGCCCTCGACGGGGTCGAGCAGGTCACCGTCGCGGACCACCACCTGAGCTGCAGCGTGCGCGGTGGTTTCGGGCCTCTCCTGCAAGTCCTGGGCAAGGGCCAGGTGCTCAACCTGGTCACTCACGAGCCCAGCCTGGAGGAGGTCTTCCTCGCCCACTTCCGAGACGAGCCGGGGAAGGCGCCGGCGACTCCCGGGGCGGCCGCGTGACGGCCGCGGCTCCGGCGTCGGATCCACCGGTCATGGTCAAGGCCGCCGGTCGGCTGCCGGGCGGCGTCCGGACGATGGTCCGCTACGCGCTGCGCACCCATCGCTGGGCCTTCGCCGCGGTCGCCTTCATCGGGTTCGTCGGACCCTACTCGACGGGCGCGTCGTACGCGAAGCTGGCGGCGACTGCGGCGGCGCGGGCCGCGTTCGGACGGCAGACGACGGCCCTCGGGCCGCAGCTCGCCTACCTGGTCCCCCTGCCGATCCGTCCGGACACGGTCGCCGGGTACCTCTGGTGGAAGGGCCTGACCTGGATGCCGCTGGTCGTCGCCGTGTGGGGGCTCGCCGCCGCCACCGGCATGATGCGCAACGAGGAGGAGCGCGGTCTCATGGAGACCTGGCTCGCCACCCCACTCAGCCGGGTGCGGCTGCTCCTCGCCCGGGTGGGCGCATTCGCCATCGCCGCCCTGGGGGCGGTCGTGATCACCGGAATCGGCACGGCGGCCGGGATCGCGGCCGGCAGGGCGACCGTCGCATTCGCCGCGCTGGTCGAGCAGGGCGTGTCGGTGCTCGGCATCGCACTCGCCTGCTTCGGGATCGGGTTGGCGGCCGCCCAGCTGGCCTCCACGCGCCGGAGCGCGCTCGCCCTCGGCGGGGTGGTGATGCTCGCCCTCTACGCCCTGGATGCCCTCGCCCGGGTCAACCCGGGCCTGGACGGTTGGGCGACGATCTCGCCCTTCCACCTGGCCGACCTCACCACCGCGGTCGTCCCCGGCGGCCACTTCGCCGGGGCGGCGACACTCACCCTGTACGGCATCGCCGTGGCGCTGATCACGCTCGCGGCGCTCGGCTTCCGGCGCCGGGACCTGCGGGCCTCGCTGCTGCCGCGCCGGGCCGCCGAGAGCCGAACGGTGCGGTCGGCCTCCACCGTTCCCCTGGTGCGGATTCCCGTGCTGCGCAACCTCTGGCAGCAGCGGGTAGGGCTCGCCGGCTGGGTGATCGGGAGCGTGGCGGGCGCGGCCTTCGTCGCCTCCATCGCCCACGCCACCGGCAAGCTCCTGCAATCGGCCACCGGCTTCAGGAGCTACTTCGTCGCGGCCGGGACCAGCTCGGCGGCGACGGCGGTGGTCACCTCCGTCTGGCTCAGCATCGCGGCCGTGATCGTCGCCGCCTACGCGATCACCCAGACCTCGCACTGGGCGGGCGAGGACGCCGGAGGCAGATTGGAGATGGAGATCGCCCAGCCGGTGGCGCGCTGGAGGGTGGTCGCGGAGCGAGCCGTCACCCTCCTGGTCGCGGCGCTGGTCATGGCGGCGGTCGGGTCCGTCGTGACCGGCGCGATCGCGCCCAGCCAGGGCGTGCACCTCGACCCCGGAGGGCTGGTGACGGCGACCGGGCTGCTCGTGATGCTCGCGCTCACCTTCGGGGCGCTGGGGGCGCTGGTCATCTCGCGCCTCCCCCGAGTCGCCGTCCCTGCGCTGGCGGTGGTCGCCGTGGCCGGTTTCTACATCCCTCTCTTCGCGCCGCTCTTCAGGTGGCCGAGCTGGGTCCTGAACCTCTCCCTCTTCCATCTCTACGGAACCCCGCTCACCACCGGGGTGTACTGGACCGGGCTCTGGGTGATGCTGGCGGTCGTGGTGGTGGGCTTCGGTGGGGCGGCCGCGGCGATGCGCGTTCGAGAGGTCGGCAGCTGACCTCACCCGGGCCGGCGTGAGGCCATCGGGGCGGCTCGCTCCTGCCGGCGCCGCCGGAACGCGTGCTAGCGTCATCGGACCATGTCGGGTGATGCCGTTCCGCCGCGCCGGCCTGAGCTGTCGTTTGCCGGGTTCGAGAGCGTCGACATGCGGGTGGGGCGGGTGCTGAGCGCCGAGATGGCCGTCGGCACGCGGGCACCGTCTCGGATCCTCCGGGTCGATCTCGGTCCGCTGGGCACCGTCCAGTCGGTCGGCCAGCTCGCCCTCGTGCCCGAGGCCGAGCTGGTGGGAAGAAACGTCGTCGTCTGCGTCAACCTGGGCGCGCGCAGGATTGGACGGTATGTCTCCGAGGCGCTCGTCCTTGGGGTGCCCCATCCCGGCAGTCCCGAGGGGCAGGCCCAGGCGACGCCTCTCTATGTGGACGGCGGAGCTGAGGCTGGCAGCCAGGTCTTCTAGGGGGGCTCGGCGGCCTCACGCTAGACTCCACCGACGATGACGCCCGCCGTCACCCGCCGCCTGCTGCGCGCGAGAGACCTGATGGACTCGGAGTATCCACGGGCCCTCAACGTCGAGGAGATCGCGCGATCGGCGCACCTGACCTCGGCCCATTTCTCTCGGCAGTTTCGCCTGGCGTTTGGAGAAACACCGCATCAATACCTGCTTTCGCGTCGTTTGGAACGGGCCGCGGCGCTCCTGGCCAACACCGACTACTCAGTCACACGCATCTGCGAGCTGGTGGGGGTGGCGAGCCTCGGCTCCTTCAGCACGTGCTTTCGGCGCGCGTACGCCGCATCGCCGACGACCTACCGAGCGCGGCATCTCCCCGCCCTGGCCCAGCGCGTGATTCCGCCGTGCGTTCGGCTGGCGGTGGCGCGCCCGCGGCTGAGCAGGATTCGAGAAGACTCCGCGGAGCCGGCCTCCGTAGGATGAGGGCCAACCAGGTCCGAGGTGACCTGGAGTGGTGAGCAGCCTCCTGCAGGGCGGCGCGCGGCGCCGGTCCGGGCGGGTGCTTGACGATCCACACACCGCATCAGGGAGCCTTGCGATGAGCATGAGGGTTGGATACACGACGCTCTGGGTCCGCGACCAGGACGAGGCGCTGGCGTTCTTCGAGAAGCTCGGCTTCCAGGTTCGCGAGGACGTCAAGAACGGAGAGTACCGCTGGCTTGCCGTCGCATCAGGCGAGCAGCCCGATCTCGCCATCAACCTCGCGAAGCCCGGCTATCCCATGGACGAGGCCACCGCTCAGGCGGTCGAGTCCTCGGTGGCGAAGGGGATGCTGAGCACGCTCGTGTTCACGACCGACGATTGTTTCGCGACCGCCGCCGCTCTCAAGGCGAAGGGCATCGAGTTTGCCCGCGATGCCCAGGAGCGCGGCTACGGGGTGGACGCCGCGTTTCGGGATCCGTCCGGGAACGAGTTCCGACTGCTCCAGGCGGCCTCGCGACCTGAGGCCGGCCAGTAGTTGCTTCCGAGGAAGCCGGCGCCCGCCTGGGCCATGGCCGTGAGGATGCCGGACGGCCTGCGATGGCGACGCCGTCAAGAGCCACCGCGGCCCGGCCAGCGCCGGGCCGAGCGCCGAAGCGGCGGGCCGCCCCCATGGCGAGAGGACGGTCCGCCGGGGCTGCCAGCCGGCGACGCTCAGGAGACCGTTCCTGTCGCCGCCCGGTGGTAGGCGGACCTGGCCGCCTCGACCGTCCGAAACCGAGGTGCCCAGCGCGTCGTGAAACCGCTAATGCACCCTCATGGAGTGGGGCGACCGTTCTCCCCATAGGCGTCGGCAGGTAAGAAGAAGGCCACGTCGCCGCCTCTTTCTCCTGTGGGGCTCACCATCTCGCCTGTGACCGCCAAGGGCTCCGAGGAAGCCGCCTTCGAGAGTGCCGTCGTCGCTCCACATGCCGAACGGCTCCTGCGGCTGGCCCTGGCGGTGGTCGATGATCCCGGAGAGGCTCAGGACGCGGTCCAGGAGACCCTGCTGGTCGCCTGGCGGCATTGGGCATCGTGGGCGAGGCTGACCAACCCATCGGCGTGGTTGACGCGCGTCTGCGTCCACCAGTGCGTTCACCGCAGGCGTCTGCTCAAGCGCTGGGTGTTTTGGCCCCCCGACCAGTGGGCCGCGGCAACGGCGAACGTGCCCGAGCTGGATGTGCGCCTCCTGGATCTCCATCGCGCCTACCGGCATCTCTCACCCTCGCAGCGGGCAGTGCTCTACCTGCATCTCCAGGACGGGCTCAGTGTGGAGAGCTGCGCCGGCCAGCTCGGCATCCGGCCGGGGACGGCCAGGAGCCACCTAGGTCGTGCCCTGAGCAAGCTGAGAAAGGAGCTCCTCGATGTCTGACCTTGAGGATCTCGATGAGGAGGTCAAGCAAATGGCTCGCGACTACCTGGATCACCGGACCCGCCGTGTTGCACTCTTCTACCTCGGCCCCAGGCCGGTGGTGCGATGCCGCGAGGGGCACGTGTTCGCCACCACCTGGGTGTGGGGCGGGTCCCTCAAGGCGATCCGCCTGGGCCCCTGGAGGTTCCAGCGCTGCCCAGTCGGCAAGCACTGGACCCTGGTGCGCCGCCTTCGCCTCTCGGAGGTGACGGAAGAGGAGGTCCGCAGGCTCGCAGCGCAGCACGAGGACGTGCCGACCCCGTAAGCGAGGCTGATGCCCGCACGGGCGGATGGAGGTGTCTTGGGGCTGCTTGCTGGTCCCGCCGGATCGATGACGAGCACCGTCTCGTGTATCTGGTCGAGAGCGAGGACATCGTCGTCCTCCAAGCTCGGTACCACTACGGCGATCAGCCGTGAGGCGACGGCACCAGAGAAGAGAGGCACGAGATGGAAAGCATCAAACTCAACAATGACGTCGAGATTCCCGACCTTGGTTTGGGGGTCTTCCAGACACCCCCCGGCGAGACGCGGGACGCTGTCCGCTGCGCACTCGACGCCGGCTACCGGCACATCGACACCGCAGCTGCCTACGGCAACGAGCGTCAGGTCGGAGAGGCGGTCAAGAACTCCGGCGTGGGCCGGTCCGAGGTGTTCCGGGAGACCAAGGTCTGGATCAGCGACTACGGATACGACGAGACGCTGCATGCCTTCGAGAAGAGCGCCCGCAAGCTCGGCGTCGAGTGGATCGACCTGCTGATCCTGCACCAGGCATTGCCCTCGGCGCTCGGTCGGACCCTTGAAGCCTACTCTGCCCTGGAGACACTGCTGGCCGGTGGCAAGGTCCGCGCGATCGGGGTGAGCAACTTCATGGTCGAACACCTCACGACGCTCCTCGGGAGCGCGACGGTGGTCCCCGCGGTCAACCAGATCGAGGTGCACCCTTACTTCACGCAGCGAGAGGTGCAGGCCTTCGGTGTCCAGCACGGCATCGTCACACAGGCCTGGTCACCGATCGGCGGCATCACCTTCTACCGCGACGGTAGCCACGGCAGCACGCTCGATGATCCGGTCGTCGGAGCCATTGCCAGGGCCCACGGCAGGACTCCGGCTCAGGTGATGCTGCGCTGGGTCTCCAGCAGGGCCGCTCGGTGATTCCGAAGTCCACCAAGCCCAGCCGCATCGCGGAGAACATCGACGTCTTCGACTTCCAGCTGTCGGCGCACGAGATGGCCGCAATCGACGATCTGGACACCGGCCGTCGCGGCGGCCCCCAGCCAGACGCCATCACCCTGGAGGCGTTCGGGCGCGAGATTCCGGAGGCCTGAGAGTCGTTGCTGGAGCGGGAGACGAGGTTCGAACTCGCGACCCCCACCTTGGCAAGGAGGGAGGACGTTTTCGGTCGGATTCGAATACGAGGCCGACTTCGACCTGGTTCATCCAGCTCTCATTTGGGGTTTCGTGACGCGCAGGAGCCGTCGGCTTCGAAGGAATTGGGGCCAAGGTGGGGGTCGTGCACCACCATGCCTCCGAAACCCAGCTACTAGGTGCCGCCTCGCCGTCGAGTCCGGCCCACCGCTCGTCGGCCAATCCGGCGACACTTACCGCTACAAAGGAGCATACTTCCGGACGCAAACATGGCTCGAGTTGAACCCCAGCTCGCGTCGGGGACATCGCAGCACTACGATGTTCGGCGCGGCGCCGCTGCCTTCGCGCCGATCATAGGAGGGTTCGGTGCCCTCTGCGTCCCAACCATCATTCTCATCTACACCGTGCCCGGTGCCCAAATGGGTCCGAGCGCGCCGTCCATGGGGCTGGCCGCGGGGTTGCTCGTGGTTGCCATGCTCGGGAGCCTCACAGGCTCGATCGGTCTCGCGTCGCTTAGCGGACACAACGAGGCGACGGTAAACCTCCCCGCCGCGGCGGCGTTCCTTGCGGTGCCCGTCGTTGTATCGATCGTCGCGATTCTCGGCGCTTTCGATCTACTGGCGGCCGACTTCCTCCCGCACGCGACGCTTCTTCTTGCACTGCTGGCGGTGACCA
>JBEKAP010000133.1:0-6997 GCA_050015875.1 Candidatus Dormibacteria bacterium
AGCGAAGCCACCGGGTCGCCGAGCAGGCCGACCGCCGGCTGCGTCAGCAGACCGCGGTTGCAGCCCTCGGTCGCGGCGCGCTGGGCGGTGGTGAGGAGCTGGGCGAGCTGGCCCGTGCCGCCTGCGAGCAGGCGGCCGCCAACCTCGACGCGGACATCGTCGCCGTCTTGGAGCGCGGCCCGGACGGCCTCGTCCCCAGCGCCGGGGTCGGCTGTCCGCCCGCTTCCCTGGTCCACGAGCTGGCGTTCGCGGCGCCCCTCTCGGCGCGCGCGATGCGTCGGGGAGAGCCGCTCGTCGTCGCCAGCCTGAAGGACGACCCGGAGGTCGGGTCGAGCCCGCTCGCCACCGGCAGCGCGCTGCTCGTGCCGATTCGCGCGGGCACCCGGATGGCAGGGGTGCTGATCGTGGTCTCACGCCATCGGGTCCGCTACTCCGACGACGACGTGGCCTTTGTCCGCGGCCTCGCCAACGTGGTGGCCCTCGCCAGCGAGCGTGCCCGGGTGCAGGCTCAGCTGCGCCTCTCCGTCGACGAGCTGCGCAAGAGCGCCGACGATCGCAGCCGGCTGCTGGCCCACATCGTCCAGGCCCAGGAGGAGGAGCGCCAGCGCATCGCGGACGACATCCACGACGACTCGGTGCAGGTCATGACCGCGGTCGCCCTGCGCCTCGCCACCCTGCGCCGCCGGCTCTCGACCGCCGAGCTGGATCCGCTGCTGCTCAGCCTGGAGCACGACGTCCGCCAGTCGATCAACCGCCTCCGCCGCCTCATGTTCGTGCTCCGGCCGCCCGCGCTCGAGGCCCATGGGATCGCCGCCGCGCTGCAGGCCTTCCTGGCCCAGGTCGCCGAGGACGCGGCGCTCGAGTATTCGCTCGACGACCGGCTCCAGATGGAGCCGGAACCGGAGGCCCGCACGGTCGTCTACCGGATCGCGCAGGAGGCTGTCTCCAACGTCTGCAAGCACGCTCACGCGAGCCGCGTCGACGTCGTGCTGAGCGAATACGACGGAGGCGTCATGGTGGAGATCAAGGACGACGGCGCGGGCTTCGACGCGACCTCCCCCCGGCAGGCTCCTCCCGGGCACCTCGGACTGCTGGTGATGCGAGAGCGCGCCGAGCAGAGCGGAGGGTGGTGCACGGTGGAGAGCGAGCTCGGCCTCGGGACGACCGTCCGCTACTGCGTGGGCAGCCATCGCCTGAGTGCCGAGGTAGGTCCCTCCGACCCGCCCGGTGACGGCTGCGGGGCGGCGGCGGCTCCGTCGGTGGCGTCGTGACCGTCAGCGTGCTGATCGCCGACGACGACCCCTCGATGCGCGGCGCCCTCGGGGACATGCTGAGCAGTGAGCCCGGCTACCTGGTCGTCGGCCTCGCCGCCGATCCGGACAGCGCCATCGACCTGGCCGGCACCCACCGGCCGGACGTCGCCATCCTCGACGTGAAGATGCCCGGCGGCGGCGGCATCCGGGCGGCGGAGGGCATTCGCGCCGCGTCGCCCGCCACCCGCATCGTCGCCCTCTCCGCCTGGGACGACCGGGAGACGATGGCGCGGATGAGCAAGGCCGGGGCGTGCGGCTACCTGGTGAAGGGCGCCGCCCCCGACGACCTCATCGAGCTGATCGAGCGCATCCGGGCCTGAGCCCCGGCCACCACCGATCCCCGCGGCATCGGCGAAGCGGCCGGCCCGGGATCGCGGCGACGCGGCCGATCAGACCGTCAGGACCGCCCCTGCGGCCCGGGCGCCAGGCGCTCGGCGATGGCCGTCGCCGGCTCTGCCAGCTGCTCCTCGAACTGCTCTGGCGGCACCGGCCGGCCGCAGAGATAACCCTGCAGGAGGTCGCATCCGTGGCGCCGCAGATAGGCCGCCTGGCCGGGGGTCTCGACGCCCTCGGCGGTGACCTTCATGCCGAGCTGATGGGCGAGCGCGATGGTTGCCGAGACCAGGGGGGCGCGGTCTCGCTCGCCCTTGATGCCGGCCAGGAACGATCGATCGATCTTGAGGCGGTCGGCCGGGAAGGTGGCCAGCTTGCTGAGGCTGGAGTACCCGGTACCGAAGTCGTCGATGGCGATGCTGATCCCGGCCCGGCGCAGCTGGTGGAGCTCCTCCAGCGCCTCGACGGGCTGGGCGGCCGCGGTGGACTCGGTGATCTCGACCTCCAGCCGGTCCGGGCGCAGGCCGCTCTCGAAGAGCACGCCCTCGACCCGGTCGACCAGATCGGCCCGTCCCAGCTCGCGGCCCGAGACGTTGACGGCCACGAAGAGGTCGGGATGGCCGGTCTCGCCCCAGGCCGCCGCCTGCGTGCACGCGGTCCTCAGCACCCAGGTGTCGATGGCGGTGATCACCCCGATCTCCTCGGCGAGCGGGATGAAGCTGTCGGGCGGCACCAGGCCGCGGGCCGGATGCTGCCAGCGCACCAGCGCCTCGGCGCCGACGATGGCGCCGCTCTCCAGGGCGACGAGCGGTTGATAGAAGAGGCGGAGCTCGCCGCGCTCCACCGCGTGGCGCAGATCCTGGTCGAGGTTCAGACGATCCGCGACCCCCTCGGACATCCGCGGGGTGAAGAGCTCGATCCGTCCCCGGCCGGCCTCCTTGGCCGCCTCCATGGCGAGCTGGGCGTCGCGGATCATCTCGGCCGCCCCGGGGCCCGAGTTGGTGGATGCCGCCACGCCCGTGCTGATCCCGACCGTCAGCGAGCCGCCCCGGAACTCGAGCGGCTGGGCGAAGGCGTCGTGCAGCCGCTCGGCGACGTCGGCGGCCCGGTTCAGGTCGCCGACGTCCTCGAGGAGCACCGCGAACTCGTCGGCGCCCAGCCGGGCGACGGTGTCGCCGGGGCGGAGCGTGATGGCGAGCCGGGCCGCGATCGCCTGGAGGACGGCATCGCCGACGGTGTACCCCACACTTTCGTTCACCGTCTTGAAGTGATCCACGTCGACGAAGAGGACGGCGGTGACGGCGCTGCGCCGCTCTGCCTGGGCGAGCGCGTGCCCGAGGCGCTCGGTGAAGAGCGCACGGTTGGCCCGGCCGGTGAGCGGGTCCCGCAACGCTCCGTCACGCAACTCCTTCTGAAGCCGGTTGCGCTCGGTCACGTCGTTGACGAGCGAGAGGATCGCCGGCCGGCCCCGGTATTCCTGCGGTCCGGAGGCGATCTCAACGTCGATCAGCCGTCCGTCGCGCAGCCGGTGCCGGGCGCTGATCATGGAGTTGCCCCTGCGGGCCCTGCTGAGATCGACAGCCCACTGGGCGGAGTCGCGCCGGATGGAGGTGACACTCATCTCCGCGAACTCCTCGCGGGAGTACCCATACTTGGTGCAGGCGGCGTCGTTGACGAGGAGGAACCGCTCCGTCTCCACGTCGATGACCCACATCGGCTGGGGGTTGTCGTAGAAGAGCCGGCGGAAGAGGGCCTCGCCGGTCTCACGGTCCGCGTCGATCCGGCGCAGCTCCCCGGTCATGTGCAGCCGCAGCGCCGCGACCTCGACCTGCGCGCCGAGCTGGCGGAGGGCTGCCGCCTCGGCCCGGCCGAAGGCATCGGGGCGAGCTGAGGTCACCGTGACCGCGCCGATGCTCATGCCCTCGTAGTGGAGGGGCACGGAGAGCGCCCGCGGGGTGCCCGTACGGCTCCCCGCCCGACGCGGTACCTTGCCACCCCCCGGCTCGCCGCCGGCGGAGATCTCCAGAGTGCTGACGGCGGTGACCGGCCAGGGATGGCCGGACGGGGTACCGGGATCCCCGCTGCGGGAGGCGGGATCGCATCCCGCGGTGCCGCGGTGGAGCCTGCCGCTCAGGGTCGTGATCTCGACCACGGCCTGGTCCGCCCCGGTCAGCTTCCGGGCGGCCTCCGCGGACCGCTGGACGACCGTGGTCAGATCCGCGCTCAGCGCCTGCTCGTCCCGTGCCCGGTCCGCGGCGCTGCCCCCACCGGGGTGGAGCTTGTTGAGCTCGAGGGCTCGTCTCGACGTCTTCGCCAAGATGGCGCTCAGCTCGCCGAAGAGGTCGAGCACCACCTGCAGGGGCGCGCTGGCGTCGACGGTCGGCGAGGCCGTCTTTGCCGGCGTCAGGGTCGGGGCGCGCCGCCGGACAGCGGACACGGCGGCGGGGCCACGTCGAGAGGTGCCGGGCTGCATGGCTCCCACCAGGCTAGTCGGCCCCAATCCCGAGCCCTCGGACGGTGAGTCACGACCTCGTCACCGACGCGGCACCAGCCTGGCACGGTACGTCTGATCTGGTGCCGCTGGCCCCCATGGGGGTGACGCAGACACACCCGAGGCAGACATATCTGTCTCGGACAGAATTGATACAATCACATCGTGGCCGCCTCCCCGCCCCCGACCGTCCCCTCGGCCGACCTCGACGCGCTGGCGGGCCGCCTGGCCCGGGCCGCCGGCCGGCTCCGCCGCCGCCTCAACCGGCAGGTGCGCGCCGGCCTGGACCAGGAGCCACTTCCGGAGGCGCAGCTGGAGATCCTTCGCCTGGTCGATCGGCGTCCCGGGGTCCGGGTTCACGACGTGGCCGCTGAGCTGGGGCTGGCCTCCAACACCGTGAGCACCCTGGTGCATCGCCTCAGCGGCGCCGGTCTGGTGGAGCGCCTCCCGGACGCCGGAGATGGGCGGGTCGCGCGGCTCCGCCTCCGCCCGGTCGCCGAGGACCGCCTCCGGCGCTGGCGCGACCGGCGTGGCGAGGTCCTGGGCGCGCGGCTTGCGGGCCTGAGCGCGGCCGACCGCCAGGCGCTGATCGCCGCCCTGCCGGTGCTGGAGCGGATCGTCGACGCCCTCGACGAGGAGGCGCAGTCAGCCCCGGTGCCGCGGCCGGCGCCGTCGGCGGAGGGGCCACGTGACTGAGGGCGTGCCGGCGGTGGCGGCGTCGCCGGACGGCCAGCCGCTCCCGGTCGCCTGCGCGGAGCTGCAGGTCAGCTTCGGCGCGGTGCGGGCGGTGGACGGGATCTCCTTCAGCATCGCCCCCGGCGAGGTGTTCGGGCTGCTCGGTCCCAACGGCGCGGGCAAGACGACGACCATCCGGGTGCTGACCACCCTGATCCGGGCCGACTCCGGCCGGATGAGCGTCTTCGGCCACGACACCCGCGACCAGGCGATGCTGGTGCGACACCTGATCGGCTACCTGCCCCAGCAGCTCTCCGCCGACTTCCAGCTCAGCGGGTACGAGAACGTCTGGCTCTTCGCCCGCCTCTTCGACCTCCCGCGTGCCGAGCGGAGGGAGCGGGCCCGCGAGGTGCTCGCGGCGATGGGCCTCGACGACGTCCGCGACCGCCTGGTCAGCACCTACTCCGGGGGCATGGTCCGCCGCCTCGAGCTGGCCCAGGCGCTGGTCAACCGGCCGGCGCTCCTCGTCCTCGACGAGCCGACGATCGGGCTCGACCCGCTCGCTCGAGGGGACGTCTGGGCGAGGGTCCAGGAGCTGCGCGAGGAGACCGGCATGACGGTGCTGCTCACCACCCACTACATGGAGGAGGCGGACACCCTCTGCGAGCGCGTCGCCCTGATGCACCACGGGCGCATCCGGTCCGCGGGCACCCCCACCGAGCTGAAGGCACGCCTCGGGCCGGGAGCGACCCTGGACGACGTCTTCCGCCGCGACGTCGGCACCGCCATCGAGGACGAGGAGATGACAGGAGGAGGCCGCGATGTCCGCCGCACGCGTCGCACCGCTCAGCGTCTCGGCTGACCTGCGGTCTCCGACCACGCAGATGCCGCCCTGGTGGCGTCTCTACCCGAGCCGCATCCTCACCTTCTGGCTGGTCGAGCTGCGCAAGATCCGGCACGACCGGACCGAGCTCTACACCCGGGCCATCCAGCCGCTGCTGTGGCTGGTCATCTTCGGGGCGACCTTCAGCCGCCTCCACGCCATCCCCACCCCCAAGGGGATCAGCTACCTGGCCTACCTCTCGCCCGGGATCATGGCCCAGTCCGCCCTCTTCATCGCCATCTTCTTCGGCATCCAGATCATCTGGGAGCGCGACTCCGGGATCCTCACCAAGCTGATGGCGACGCCCACGCCGAGGCTCGCCCTGATCAGCGGCAAGGCCTTCGCCGCCGGGGTGCGCTCCTGCTCCCAGGTGGTGGTCATCCTGGTGCTGTCGGTCGTGCTCCAGATCCATTTCGACTGGAACCCCCTCCACCTCCTCGGGGTGGTGGCGGTCGTGGTCCTGGGGGCCGCCTTCTTCTCCTGTCTCTCGATGACGATCGCCGGGATCGTTCTCCACCGGGAGCGGCTGATGGGCGTCGGTCAGGCGATCACCATGCCGCTCTTCTTCGCCTCCAACGCCCTCTACCCGGTCAAGGTGATGCCGGGATGGCTGCAGGGCCTGAGCGCGGCGAACCCGATGAGCTACGAGGTGGACGCGCTTCGCGGCCTCCTCCTCGGCACCCCCAGCTCACTCCCCCTCGACTTCGGGGTGCTGGCGGTGGCGGTGGTCGCCGGCGTGGTCGCCGCGGCGGCGCTTCTCCCCCGCCTGGCTCGCTGACGGCCGGGTCGGGGTCGATCTCCGCCGCCTCCGGTGTAACCTGCGCCCATGACGCAGACAGCCTCGGCGCCCCCGACCGATGACACCGCCCGGCGCGACGATTCCTGGATCTACTTCGACGGCGAGTTCCGCCGTTACCGCGACGCCAGGATCGGCGTACTGACTCAGGGGCTCAACTACGGGACGGGCGTGTTCGAGGGCATCCGCGCCTACTGGAGCGAGGCGAGGGGCCAGCTCTACGGGCTCTGGTTCCCCGAGCACTACCGCCGCTTCCACCAGAACGCCCGCGCCCTGCAGATGCGCGTCCCCCACGGCGCAGAGGAGCTCTGCGCCATCACTCACGAGCTGCTTCGCCGCAACCAGAGCCGGGAGACGACCTACATCCGTCCGCTCATCTTCAAGTCGGCGGAGACCATCGGCTTCCGCCTTCACGACATGCCCGACAGCTTCGCCATCGCCACCGCGCCGATGGGGGACTACGTGCCCACCGGCGGGATGCGCTGCATGGTCTCGTCGTGGCGGCG
>JBEKAP010000134.1:0-6988 GCA_050015875.1 Candidatus Dormibacteria bacterium
ACCATCTCGCCCATCGAGAAGCAGATCGCCGAGGTCGCCTGGAGCGAGGGCTGGGTCGTGCCTCGCCGGGCCGCGATGATGACCGGCAAGCGGGTGGCGGTGGTCGGCTCGGGCCCGGCCGGCCTGGCCGCCGCCCAGCAGCTGGTCCGAGCCTGCCACCGCGTGGTCGTCTACGAGCGTGACGACCGCCCGGGTGGCCTCCTCCGGTACGGCATCCCCGAGTTCAAGCTCGAGAAGTCGGTCCTGGACCGCCGCCTCGATCAGATGCGCGCCGAGGGCACCGTCTTCGAGACCGGCGTCGAGGTGGGCCGGGACCTCCCCGCGGACGAGCTCCTCGCCGGCGTCGACGCGCTGGTCCTGGCCGGAGGAGCGACCCTTCCCCGCGACCTCCCCATCCCCGGCCGAGACCTGCGTGGGGTCCACCAGGCCATGGAGTACCTGCCCCTCGCCAACCGGGTGCAGGAGGGCGATCTCGACGACTCTCCGATCAGCGCCCGAGGTCGCCGGGTGGTGGTGATCGGCGGCGGTGACACCGGCGCCGACTGCCTGGGGACCGCTCACCGCCAGGGGGCGGTCAGCGTCCATCAGCTGGAGATCATGCCCCAGCCGCCGGACCGGCGCGACCCGAGCACCCCCTGGCCCCTCTGGCCGCTTCAGCTGCGCACCTCCTCGGCGCACGAGGAGGGCGGTGAACGCCTCTGGTCGGTCTCCACTCAGCGCTTCCTCGGTGACGGTCGCGGGCAGCTGGCCGGCCTGGTGCTGGCCCAGGTCGCCATGACGAGCGAGGGCGGTCGCCCCTCCTTCACGGTGGTGCCGGAGACCGAGACGGAGCTGCCCTGCGAGCTCGTCCTGCTGGCGCTCGGTTTCGTCGGGCCCGAGCGCTCGCCGATGCTCGCTCAGCTGGGGGTGGAGCTCGACGCCCGGGGCAACGTCGCCCGTGACGCCCGGTGGACCACCAACCGCGAGGGGGTATTCGTCTGCGGGGACATGGGTCGCGGGCAGAGCCTGGTGGTCTGGGCGATCGCCGAGGGGCGCAACGCCGCGGCGGCGGTGGATCGCTGGCTGATGGGGGAGACGGTGCTGCGCCCGTCGTTCGCGCTGACCGAGCGTCGCTGACGGGACGGAGGTCCTCCTAACCCGGCGGGATTCCTGTGGCGCCGATGGTCAGGCCGGAACGTCCAGCCGCGCCTTGAGACTGAGCACCCGACGCAGCTCGTTGGGCATGACCTTGACGAAGCGGGCGAGAGACGCCTTCCAATCGTGGAGCATGTGTTCGGCGAGCAGGCTGCCGGTGTAGTCGTGATGCCGGCGGATCAGGTCATGGAGGAATCGCGCGTCCTCCCCATCCAGCTCCTCCAGCCCGACCATGGCGAGGTTGAAGTGCTCATGGAGCCGGCCGTCCAGGTCGACCACGTAGGCGATGCCACCGCTCATCCCCGCGGCGAGGTTGCGCCCGCAGCGCCCGAGGATGACCACGCGGCCACCCGTCATGTACTCGCAGGCGTGGTCGCCGACACCCTCGACGATCGCCACCGCGCCGCTGTTGCGCACGGCGAACCGCTCCCCGGCAACGCCGTTGACGAACAGCTCGCCGGAGGTGGCCCCGTAGAGGGCGACGTTGCCGATGACCACGTTGTCCTCGGCGGCGCGGCTGACGTTGGCCGGGGACGCGATGATCAGCCGTCCCCCGGAGAGGCCCTTGCCGACGTAGTCGTTGGCCTCGCCGCGCAGGCTGAGGGTGATGCCGGGCGCCAGCCAGGCGCCGAAGGAGCCGCCCGCCGAGCCGTGCAGGTCGATGCGGATGGTGTCGTCCGGGAGCCCATGCTCTCCGTAGCGCCGGGCGACCGCGCCGCTCAGCATCCCGCCCACGGTGCGGTCGACGTTGCGCACCCGGAGCTTGAGCCGGACCGGCTCCCCTCGCTCCAGGGCTGGGGTGGCCAGCTCGATCAGGCGCTGGTCGAGGACGTCGGTCAGGTGGTGCTCCTGGGCCCGCGTGTGCCGGACCTCCTCGGCCGGGGCGTCGGTGCGGCGCAGCAGCGCCGAGAGGTCGAGAAGCCGCGCCTTCCAGTGATCGACATCGGCGCGGGGGCGGAGCAGGTCGGAGCGGCCGACCAGCTCGTCGAAACGGCGGAATCCCAGCGCCGCCATCCGCTCGCGGAGATCCTCGGCAACGAAGAGCATGAACGCGATGACGTGCTCAGGGGTGCCGGCAAACCGCCGGCGCAGCTCGGGGTCGTGGGTCGCGATCCCGACCGGGCAGGTGTTCAGATGGCAGACGCGCATCATCACGCAGCCCGAGGCGATCAGCGGGGCGGTGCTGAAGCCGAACTCGTCGGCGCCGAGCAGGGCGCCCACCAGGACGTCCCGCCCCGTCTTGAGCTGGCCGTCGACCTGGAGCACGACCCGGCTGCGCAGCCCCTGGTCCACCAGCACCTGTTGCGTCTCGGAGAGGCCCAGCTCCCAGGGGACACCGGCGTGCTTCACCGAGGAGAGGGGGGAGGCACCGGTGCCTCCGTCGTAGCCGGCGATCACGATGTGATCGGCCCTCGCCTTGGCCACCCCGGCCGCGACCGTGCCCACCCCGACCTCGGAGACGAGCTTGACGCTGATCCGGGCCTCGGGGTTGGCCATCTTGAGATCGTGGATGAGCTGGGCCAGGTCCTCGATGGAGTAGATGTCATGGTGGGGCGGCGGCGAGATCAGGCCCACGCCCGGCGTGGAGTAGCGGAGCCGGGCGATGACCGCGTCGACCTTGTTGCCCGGCAGCTGACCGCCCTCGCCCGGCTTGGCCCCCTGGGCGATCTTGATCTGGAGCTCGTCGGCATTGACCAGGTAGTTGGCGGTGACTCCGAATCGGCCCGAGGCCACCTGCTTGATGGCGCTCCGCCGGTTGTCCCCGCTGGCGTCGACGACGTAGCGGTCTGGGTCCTCGCCGCCCTCGCCGGTGTTCGACTTGGCGCCCAGCCGGTTCATGGCGATGGCCAGCGTCTCGTGCATCTCCTTGGAGATGGCGCCGAAGGACATCGCCCCGGTGCAGAAGCGGCGGACGATCTCGGTGGCGGGCTCCACCTCGTCGAGGGGGATGGGGGCACGGTCGCCCTCGATGTCGAAGAGCCCCCGCAGGGTCCTGCGGGTCCGGGACTCGTCGTTGACCTCCGCGGCGAAGGCCTCGTAGCTCTGGTGGCTCCCTGAACGCACCGCCCGCTGGAGGAGGCTGATCGTGGTGGGGTTCCAGTTGTGCGACTCCCCGTCGCGCCGCCACTGGTACTCCCCGCCGCCCGGGAGGCCGGCCGTCTCCACGCTCCGCTCGGGGAACGCCGTCCGGTGGCGCATCAGGGTCTCCTCGGCCACCACGCCGAGGCCGATCCCACCGATCCGCGACGCGGTGCCGGGGAAGTAGCGGTTGACCAGCTCGGGCGCGAGGCCCACGGCCTCGAAGATCTGGGCTCCCGAGTAGGAGTCGATGGTGGAGATCCCCATCTTGGAGATCACCTTGCGCACCCCCTTGTAGAGGGCGTGGATGTAGCGCTCCTTGGCCCGGGCGAGGTCGGTCCCTGCGGGCAGCAGGCCGCGCCGCTGCAGCTCGCCGATCGTCTCCAGGGCGAGGTAGGGGTTGACCGTCTCGGCGCCGAAACCGACCAGCAGGGCGATGTGCATCACCTCGCGGGCCTCGCCCGTCTCGATGACCATGCCCACCCCGCTCCGGGTGTGCTCCCGGACCAGGTGGTGGTGGACGGCGGCGGTGGCGAGCAGGGCTGGGATGGGGGCGTGGTCGGCGTCGACGTGGCGGTCGGAGAGGACCAGGATCGTGTAGCCCTCGCGGATCTTCTCCGAGGCGAGACGGCAGATCCGCTCCAGGCCCTGCTCCATCGCCTGGACCCCGCCACCCGCTTGGAAGGTCATCGAGATGGTGGCGGCCGGGAACTGGCGCTGGGTCACGTGGCGGATGGTCTCGAGGTCGGCGTTGCTCAGGATCGGGGTCGGCACCTCCAGCCGCTTCGCCTGGGCGGGCCCCTGCTCGAGGAGGTTGCCCCCGGCCCCGAGGCTCGTCGCCAGCGACATCACCAGCTCCTCGCGGATGGGGTCGATGGGCGGGTTGGTGACCTGTGCGAAGAGCTGCTTGAAGTAGGCGAAGAGGTTGACGGGACGCTCGCTGAGCACGGCGAGCGGAGCGTCGTTGCCCATCGAGCCCACCGGCTCCTCTCCGTCTCTCGCCATCGGGGCGAGCAGCACCTTCAGCTCCTCCTCGGTGTAGCCGAAGATGCGGTGGCGGATGAGCAGGGTTCCGGGGTCGGGGTCGGGTGGATCGGCGATCCGCTCCAGCTCGTCGAGCCGCACGGCCCCCTGGCGGATCCATTCGGCGTACGGATGGCGCCGGCTGAGCACGCTCTTCACCGCGTCGTCGTCCAGGATCTCTCCGGCCTCGGTGTCGACGAGGAGGAGCCGGCCCGGCTCCAGCCGCCACTTCTTGAGGATGCGGTCCTCGGCGATGGGCAGCACTCCCGCCTCCGAGGCCATGACCACCCAGCCATCCCTGGTGACCAGCCAGCGGGCCGGGCGGAGCCCGTTGCGGTCGAGGGTGGCACCGATCAGGCGCCCGTCGGTGAAGGCGATCGCCGCGGGGCCGTCCCAGGGCTCGATGAGCGAGGCGTGGAACTCGTAGAAGGCGTGCCGCTCCTCGTCCATGAGGGGATTCCGGTCCCACGCCTCGGGGATCATCATCATGATCGCGTGCTCGACGGAGCGTCCGGCCATGGTCAGCAGCTCGAGCGCGTTGTCGAACTGGCTCGAGTCCGAGCCCAACTCGTCGATCACCGGTCGGAGCTTGCTGATGTCGGCGCCGTAGTGCGGGCTGCGGAACTTCGACTGGCGAGCCCGCATCCAGTTGACGTTGCCGCGCAGCGTGTTGATCTCGCCGTTGTGGGCGCTCAGCCGGAAGGGCTGGGCCAGGTCCCAGCGCGGCAGCACATTGGTGGAGAAGCGGGCGTGGACCATGGCGAGCCGCGACACCGTGATCGGGTCCCGCAGGTCCGGGAAGAAGACGGGGAGCTGGTCGGCGGTGAGCATCCCCTTGTACACCAGGGTGCGGCTGCTGAGGCTCGCCAGGTGGAAGCGGTCCCGGGTCAGCCCGACCGCGTCGCTGCGCCGCTCGACGACCCGCCGCAGGACGTAGAGGCGGCGTTCCAGGGGATCGCCCTCCAGGCCGAAGGCGCCCACGAAGAGCTGGCGGATCACCGGCATCCCGGCCAGCGCGGTGGGGCCCGCGCAGGAGGGGTCGACGGGGACGTCGCGCCAGCCGAGCAGGTGCAGCCCCTCGTCGTGGCAGGCGTTGGCGACGAGGGCCTCGCAGTCGGCGCGGGCGGCCGCGTCCTGGGGGAGGAAGGCCATCCCCACCCCGTAGGCGCCGGCCGCGGGCAGGGGCACGCCCGAGTCCCGGCGCAGCAGGGCGTCGGGGATCTGGATCAGGATTCCCGCGCCATCGCCGCTCAGCGGGTCAGAGCCGGTGGCGCCGCGGTGGCCGAGGTTGCAGAGCGCCTCCAGCCCGGAGCTGACGATCTTGTGGGTCGGCTCACGGTGGAGGGTGGCCACGAAGGCGACGCCGCAGTTGTCGTGGTGCAGCCGCGGATCCTGCAGGCCGCGCACCCGGTGCGGGTCGCTCAGGTGTTCGCCAAGGCCGGGCTGTGGTGGCATCGTGAGAGGGAATGCTCCGGGGAGTGCGCGGGTGGGGCAGCCGGCTGGATGGATGCTGCCCGGACCGCGGACCTGCGCGGGGCCGTCGTCAGGCTGGAGGCCGAGATTACCAGGAACCCGGCGATTCGTGCCAAGCGTCAGGGTGTGCGAAACAGGCCTGTGGATCCTGTAGGCGATCGCCATCGGGGCGGAGGTCCCGGCCCCGCCACCGCCACAGGTCACGAATTCCGCTAGGATCGGTCCCCGATGGCAGCGCAGGTGTCGCCGGTGGCCACGGTCACGAAGCGTGACCAGGGGATCGGGCTCTGGGCTCGGCTGCGCCGCGGCACCCCCTGGTGGGCCCAGCCCGTCGCCATCGTGGTCGTCCTGGGCGCCTTCACGGGGTACTCGATCTGGACGTCCTTCTTCGGACCGGGGCCCGACCACGTCAGCGAGCACGCCAACTACCTCTCGCCCTTCTTCTCGCCGCTGATCTGGAAGACCGGGCCGGTGACCCCGGCCCTCTGGGTGCTGTGGGCGCCGCTCGGCTTCCGGGCCACCTGCTACTACTACCGCAAGTCCTACTACCGAGCCTTCTTCTGGGACCCGCCGGCATGCGCGGTGGGCGAGCTCCGGCGCGGCGGCTACCGGGGTGAGAGCCGGCTCCCCATGGTGCTCAACAATCTCCATCGCTTCTTCTGGTACCCGGCGGCGATCGTCGTCGTGCTGCTCTGGGTGGACGCCTTCGCCTCCTTCGACGACGGTGGCCACCTCTACCTCGGCCTCGGCACCCTGATCCTGCTGGTCAATGCGGTCCTGCTCTCCGGCTACAGCCTGGGCTGCCATGCCTTCCGCCACGCGGCCGGGGGAGGCCTCGACTGCTACTCCTGCTCGCGGGCCGGCAAGACCCGATGGCGGCTCTGGCGGTGGGTCACCGTCTTCAACGGCCGCCACGCCACCTGGGCCTGGGTCAGCATGTTCAGCGTGGTCACCGCCGAGGTCTACATCCGTCTCCTCCAGGCCGGCATGCCCGACCCCCACATCCTGGTGAGATGAGCGAGAGCTACCGGACCCGGGAGTGCGACGTGCTGGTGGTGGGCGCGGGCGGCGCCGGGCTGCGCGCCGCCATCGCCGCCGCCGAGGCAGGCTGCTCGACGCTCGTGATCACCAAGTCCCTGCTCGGCAAGGCCCACACGGTCATGGCCGAGGGGGGCATCGCCGCCGGGCTCGGCAACCTGGACACTCCGGACAGCTGGGAGGTCCACTTCGCCGACACCATGCTGGGCGGCCAGCTGATCAACAACTGGCGGATGGTCGA
>JBEKAP010000135.1:0-6933 GCA_050015875.1 Candidatus Dormibacteria bacterium
TGCCACCAGCGGAGCGGGAGGGGGCCGGGGCAGGGGCCCCGCGGCGGGCCCATGGCGCGGCTGCTGTTGACCTCCAGCGCCCGACCGCTGCGCGCCAGCGCGACCAGGACGGCCCGGTACTCCTCCTCGAAGTCCCGCTCGTCGAAACGGAGCGCCGCGTGCGGCCAGTAGCGCTTCGGGTAGTCGATGTGGGTGAGGATGGCGAAGGGGACGGAGCTGCGCGCCAGCTCGCAGGTCGCGACCAGATAACGGCGGAATCTGGAGGCGGCGTGCTCTGGCGAGAGCAGCTCGGGCACGCTCATGTCGACCATCTCGCCGTCCAGGTCGATGCAGTGCATGGAGCCGAGGATGCGGTCGAGGGGGCGGTGGGCGAGCAGCCGTGCCGCCTGGTCGGGGAAGAGGTCGGGCTCGCCCAGCTCGACGCCGGACTCGATGCGAAGGTCCGGGAAGGCCGCCCGGCAGCGGTCGATCGCCTCCCAGTAACCGGCGATGTCCAGGTAGCCACTCCGGGTGGGGCTGACCGGCGTGCGCACCGGCCACCGGTGGCCCGGGATGTGGCCGCGCGACCAGTCCCAGCGGCTCGGGGCTGCCGGCCGCCTCGGCGACCCAGGGTCCTTCCGGGATCCCGCCGCCGACGCATCGTCGCCAGCGGGGCACGGCATCCACGCGTTGAAGTCGGCGTGCTCGGTGAAGGCGACCGCGGGGAGGCCAAGCTCGACCGCGCGGGCGCAGGTGGCCATCATCTCGCCGTGAGCCGCATCCCACGACCATTCGGTGTGGACGTGACGGTCGGGCACCGGGAGGGGATCGGGCACGGCTCGCAATGCTGTCATTTCCTGGGCCTGCCGGCGCGCCGAGCTGCGCTACCGTCCGCTGCGTGAGTGCGGAGCAGACGGACGGCGCCACCCGGCCCGCGCGCGCCCTGTTGCGGACGGGCACGGTCCGTGTTGCCGAGGTCACCGCGGAGACCGGACCTGACGAGCTTCCGGAGCTGCCCCTCCACCTGGCCGGGGAGCCGGGCACGGTCGCGGTCCAGCTCCGGACCACGGTGCGGAGGGTGGCCGTGGGTGCCGGGCTGGCCCGCAAGCTCGATCTCCTGGCGGCGGTCCGAGACCTCCCCGGGCTGCCCGGCCTGGCCACCAGCCCCGCCGGGGGCACCTTCGTCATCGGTGGCCCGGGATGGCTCGGGCTCTGCGCGGTCGGGGTGCCTCCTCCCGAGCGTGGCATGCCGCTCGACTGGATGGGTGATTCGCTGGGCGCCTGGTTCCGCGCCGCCCTCGCCGGCTTCGGTGTCCACGCCTCCACGGGCCGCGTCGAGGGCGGCTGGTGCCCCGGATTCAGCGACATAGCCGTGGATGGCCGCAAGCTGATCGGTCTGGGATACAAGGTCACCCGCGACTGGGTGGTGATGCGCGGGATGATGGCGGTCGCGCCCATCGCCGAGGACGACATGGACCTGCTGATCGCCTGCCACCGCCTCATCAGCGTCGAGGTCGTCCCCGGAGCCAACACCTCGCTGGCCGAGGCCGCTGGGAGGCCGGGCCTCGGGGTCGCGGAGGTCATCGGACGCTGGCGTGATGTCCGAACCGCCCCCGACTGACCCTCGGCCGGCGCCCGCGGAACCGGCTCCCGCCGAACGCGTGCTGGTGGGACCGCCGCCCACTGCCTGGGGCCCGCTCGTCCCCCTCCTGATCGCCGCCCTCGCGCTCGGGGTCGTGGTGCTCGCCCCCAACCTCTACAGCGATCCCAACGGCCTCGACCCCTACACCCTGCGCACCGGCGGTGTCGCCCTGGGCCTGCTCGCCATCGCCCTGGCGGTCCCCGGACTGGCTCGGGCGCGGCTGGTCCTGGTCAGCCTGGTCGCGATCACCGTCTCCTGGTCCGCCTTCCTCGGCGCACCCCAGCTGCTCGCCGACGCGGGGGTCCAGCAGACCGGCGATCAGGCCAACCTCAACGCCTCGGCGGCGTGGTGCGGCGTGACCGTCCTCATCCTCGGCATCGTGTGGCTGGTGGCGCGCCGCGAGCGCCCCCACCTCCGGCTGCTCCATTTCGGCTGGCCGGCTCTCGCCTTCACGGTCGGGGGCACGCTGATCTTCTTCCTCGTCTTCCTGCTCATCCCCGCCTCCCTCCTCGGGCGCGAGGGGCTGCCGGTCGTCGCCGTGCTGCGCGATGCCCCCTGGCTGGTCCCCGCCAACCTGCTCCAGGGAGCGGCTCAGGAGCTCCAGTTTCGCGGGCTCCTGCTCGGCAGCCTGGAGCGGCTCACCTCACCGGTCGTGGCCAACGCATGTGCGGCGGTGGTCTTCGGGCTGGCCCACCTGGCCATCGTCTACCAGGGCCCGATCGCCCCCTTCGTCCCGCTCACCATGCTGCTCGGCTTCGTCCTCGGGTGGGTCACCCAGAGGACCGGCTCGCTCTGGCCGGCGATCGTCGTCCACGGGGTGGCGGACGTCGTGGTGACCCTCGCCGTGCTCCCCGGCCTGTACGGTCTCTGACCCGATACACCCCCGACGCGACAGTCGGACCTCACCCCGGAGACGGACGATGACCCGGTCGGGCTGCCCGCCCGCGCCGGTGCCGCCGTCGCGACTGCCGGCCGGGGCGGGGCCGGCTGCTTCTCCGGGGGTTTGGGACAGGAGAGTCCGTAACCTGTCTCAGACGACGAGGGGCGCCTCGGGGGTGACGACGGCGCCCGAGGCCGCGCTCTTCCGCGCCGCCTCGACGATCGCCAGCACGTCCCAACCGGCCTGGGCCGGCACGGGGACGGGCGCCTCCCCGCGGATCGCCGCCGCCATGCCGGCGTAGAAGTCGCCGTAGCGTCCGGCGGGTAGTGGGACCGCATGCCCCGCACCGGTCTCTCCACCCCGGGTGAGCACGGCGCGCTGGCTCCCGTTCGGCAGGCCGTAGCCGTCGTCCCCCGGACGTCCCCCGGCGACGATGTACGCCTCCTGGGGGTCGAGCCCCCAGACCTCGAGGGCTTCGCGGCGGCCCCACACCCGCCAGCGGGGCCCGATCGACGGAGTGAGCGTGCTCATCCAGAGGTGGGCGCGAACGCCGCCACGGAACTCGAGGGCGAGGAAGCAGTCGTCGTCGGCGACCGCCCCCGGCCGGGCCGCCGCGATCTCCGCGTACACGCCGCGCGGTCGCCCGAGCAGGACCAGCGCCTGGTCGATGAGGTGAGCGCCGAGGTCGAGGAGCAGCCCACCTCCCGCCTCGGGGGTGGTCTCCTCCCGCCAGGACTGCGTGTTGACCTCCGGACGGAAGCGCTCGAAGCGGCTCTCGATGCGGAGCAGACCGCCGAGCCGATCGTTGTCGACCATCTCGCGCAGCAGCAGGAAGTCGCTGTCCCATCTGCGGTTCTGGAAGGCCGCGAGCAGGCCACCTGTGCGCTCGACCGCCTCCAGCATCGTCCCCGCCTCCCCGGTGCTGAGCGCCATCGGCTTGTCCACCACCGCCGCCAGCCCGAGGTCGAGGGCGGTGATCGCCTGGGGCGCGTGCAGATGGTTGGGCGTGGCCACCACCACCAGTCCGATCCCAGCCGTGCTGTTCCACAGCTCGTCGGTGGTGGCGAGCAGCCGGGCCTCGGGGAAGTCGCGCTGCGCTCTCTGACGCCGCTCGGGGTTGGCGGTGACGATGGCGCGCACCTCGAGACCGGGGTCGGCGGCCACCAGCGGTGCGTGGAAGACCTGGCCGGCGAGGCCGTACCCGATCACCGCGACGCCGATGCGATCCATGGCACGAAAGTCTGGCACGCCGGCCGTCCCGTGTCCGCCATGCGCGGAGAGGGACGTCTGTGGGAACGCCCCCCGACCGGCTATGCTCCCAGGTCCGGCTCCTGAGCGCCGATCTCGGACGGCGGCGGGGCGGCCAGGGGGCGAGGCAGGGCACGACGCTCGCCCGCCGGTGCGGTGGCGAGTGAATCCGTATGCTCGTCACCTCCCACGGCCGCTCACGCGGAGATTCCCGGATGAGCCAGCGAGGCGTCCCGCCCCCCGAACCCGGGCCCACCCACGACCCCGCTCTCGGCTACGAGCAGCGCCTCTATGGACTCGGGCCCGAGCACTCAGCCACGGGCGATGCCCTGATGGGCAAGCGGCGCGTCAGGCGACGCGTCGGTCGAGGGTATCTCCGCAGGCCGGGCATCGGCTACACGGTGATCGGTGCCTTCCTGCTGGTGCTCGGGATCGTAACGACCGTGGGCACCTATGTCGCCGCCTCCGCCGGCACGACCGGCGGGGTCTACGCCGTCTCCTGGGGGCTCATCGCCGTCGGCGGTCTCACCCTCGTCCGAGGCCTGATGAGGTTGAGAAGGTCGGTGAGGCTACCCTGACCGGGGTCACCCCGCGTCGTGACCAGACGGCATGCCGACCCCGGTGCCGGTTCCCCGGACCCTTGATGAGGCGCCGATGTCCGGGTGCGCGAACCGGTATGCTCGGCCTCTGCACCACCCACCACCGGAGACGGCCGGATGACCCAATCAGGCTACCCCCCCACTGATCCCGGATCCTCCGGAAACCCGGACCCCAGCTCGCCGTCCCCGCTGGGTGACCAGTCCACCTGGTACCAGCCCTGGACACCGGATCCGAGCAGCACACCGCCGCTGGCCCCGCCCCCCGGGAGCCAGCCCGCCTCGGCCTACCCTCCGCCCGGTCCGGCCGCCCCCTGGGGTGCGCCCGGCGCGGGGGCGGCTCCGCAACCGGGGCCGTTCGGCCCCCCGCCCAACGTGGCCGGCCCCCCGCCGTCGCCCTTCGGCGTCCCCCCCAACGTGGCCGGCACCCCGCCGCCCGGTTTCGGCCCCGCTCCCTACGGGCAGGGTCCCTTCGGACCCGGTCCCGGCTACCCCGGCATGGGCTACCCGATGATGGGGATGCGGCGTGGGATGCGACCCGCGGGTGGGGCGTACCTCCGCCGCCGGGCCATCAGCAGCATCGCGGGGGGCGCCATCTTCCTGGTCATCGGCATCATCGTCACGGTGGCCAGCTACGGCGCCGTCGCCAACACCGGGGGCGTCTACTTCGTCCCCTTCGGCCTGATCATCATCGGGGCGCTCTGGCTGATTCGGGGTGTGGCTCTGCTCTTCCGCTCATCGAGGCTGCCCTGAGCGACCGGTGAGGGCAGGCGCCGCGCCGACCCGCCACGGCGTCGCGCGAGGAGCCCGGCTCCTCGTCGTGGCGCCCCTCGCCGCCACCGCACTCGCCTGGACGGCGGCCACGCCCGCGCAGGCGGCCGGTCCATGGTGGCAGCTGGTGGCCTTCTCGGGACGGAGCGTCTCGCGCGTGGCCGTGGTGCAGGGCGAGGTCACCGCCCTGGTGGGGGGCGCCGCGATGGTCGAGACGGCCGGTGGTTTCGTCGCCACAGCCGTGCCGCCACCGCCTGCCCCCGGGCAGGTCACGACCGGCCCACGCACCTGGTCGATCAGCCCCTCCGGCGAGGTGCTGCTGAGCGAGGCCGGTGCGGCTCCACGCCGCGACCCGGGCAGCCCCGAGCTGGGACCGGGAGCCCACCTCATCGCCGCTCCGCTGGCCGCACCCGGATTCGTGGTGGCGGTGAGCACCGGGGGGACGGTCTGGCGGCGGGACCCGAGTGGCGGCTGGGCGGTCTCGCTGGCGCTGCTGCCCTCGACCCTGATCACCGGGACCCCGGCCGTCACCTCGATCGCCGGCTTCAACACGGACGCCGTGAGCGCTGTCGTCTACCTCGGCACCGCGGGGTACGGGACCCTGCTCACCTCGGACGGGGGCTCGGACTGGGTGCGCGCCGATCCCGGGCTCCCCGACGACGTGCTCAGCCTCACCGCGGACCCCTCGGGAGCCGCTCCAGCCATCTGGGCGGGCACCGGTGATGGGCTCTACGTCCACCGCCTCGAGGCCATCCCGGGCATCCCCAACTACTCGGGCGGCAGCCTGACCGGCAAGTGGCTCACCACCATCGCTCTCTGCCTGGGGGTGATCGTGCTGGCCGGCCTGGCACTCGTCGTCTGGTCGGGCCGCCGGGCTCGAACGGTAGGTGACGGATCCCCTACATGACCGCAATCTTGCCGCGCAAGAATGGTACAGTACATGTAGGATATGACCGCCCCCCCCACCTCCCCCGATCCTCTCACCTGGCCTGAGCCCCGCCCGACGGCGTCGGGGCGCCCTCGGAGGCTCCGCCCGTGACCCTGGTCCGCATGATGCTGACCCGCCTCCGTCCCTACCGGTGGCTGGTCACGATCGTCCTGGGGCTGATCGTCATCCAGACCGTCCTCGGCCTCTACCTCCCCAACCTCACCGCCGACATCATCAACAAGGGCATCTCCGTGGGCGATGTCGGCTACATCTGGCGCACCGGAGCATGGATGCTGGGGCTCACCCTGCTGAGCGGCGTGGCGGCCGTCATCGCCACCTACTTCGCTTCGCGCACCTCCATGGGGGTGGGCCGCGACCTGCGCGCGAGCGTCTTCACGCGGGTCATGCGCTTCTCCGCGCGCGACATGAACAGCTTCGGCACGGCGTCGCTGATCACCCGGAACACCAACGACGTCCAGCAGATCCAGATCTTCCTGCAGATGGCGTTGACGCTCATGGTGGCGGCCCCGATCATGATGGTCGGGGGCGTGATCATGGCGATCCATGAGGACGCAACCCTCTCCCTGCTCCTGGTCGTGGCGGTGCCGCTCATGGCCGCGCTGGTGCTGACCATGCTGTTCGTCGCCGTACCCCAGTTCACGTCGATGCAGGCGAAAATCGATCGGATCAACCAGGTGCTGCGCGAGCAGATCACCGGCGTCCGGGTGATCCGGGCCTTCGTCAGAGGTGAGGACGAGGAGCGCCGCTTCGCCACCGCCAACGCCAGCCTCACCGCGACCGGCCTGCGGGTCAACCGGATCTTCGTGCTGGCCATGCCGGCGCTGATGGGGATCATGAACCTCTCCAGCGTCGCGGTCCTCTGGTTCGG
>JBEKAP010000136.1:0-6899 GCA_050015875.1 Candidatus Dormibacteria bacterium
TGGTCACGCTGCCGGCCAGTCGCGTGGTGATCGTCCGGCGTCCGAGGACATCCGTGACGTCGAGCGCCAGGCCGTCCCGCCGCTCAGGGGCGGGAAGCTCGGTCGGGAGCGGGCGCACCGGCTCGTAGTACGTGCGGGCGGCGGGCACCTCGACGAGCTCGCGCTCCGGGTACCGCAGGGCGGTGAGCCGGCCGCCGAAGACGCAGCCCGTGTCGAGGCAGATCGTGTTGTTGAGCCACTCCGGCTGGGGTACGGGAGTGTGCCCGTAGGCGACCAGGGCCGTGCCCCGGTAGTCGCCGGCCCAGTTGTAGCGGACGGGGAGTCCGAACTCGTCGGTCTCCCCGGTGGTTTCGCCGTAGAGCGCGAAATCCCGGACCCGCCGCGAGGCGCGCCCCTGCAGGCTCTCGGCCAGACCGGCGTGGGCGACCACGAGCCGTCCGTCATCGAGAACGAGATGGCTGACCAGGCCGTCGATGAAGGCGATGACCTGCTTGCGGAACTCGGGCGGCTCCGCTTCCATCTGGGCCAGCGACTCGGCGAGGCCGTGGCTGACCTTCGCCTGACGGCCCTGGAGGGCGCGCATGAGCTTGACGTCGTGGTTGCCCGGGACGCACAGAGCGCTCCCCGCGTCCACCATCGCCATCGCCGTTCGGAGGACGGCCGGTGTCGCCGGTCCGCGGTCGACCAGGTCCCCGAGGAAGACTGCCCTCCGCCCCTCGGGGTGCGCGAATCCGTCTCCGGCGGCTTGGTAGCCGAGACGGCCCAGCAGGGCGGTCAGCTCCTCGTGGCAGCCGTGGACGTCGCCGATCAGATCGAAGGGCCCGTGCTCGGCGCGGCGGTCCGTCCACAGCCGCTGGCGTTCGATGACGGCAGCATCGACCTCGTCCTGCGAATGGAGGACGTGCACGTAGCGGAAGCCCTCCCGCTGCAGGTCCCGCAGTGATCGCCGCAGCTGGCCGGCCTGATTGCGGACGACGTGGGGACCGAGATCGCGGTCCTCGCGCCGGCGCGAGCGCTCCTGAAGGACGGCCTCCGGGAGATCGAGGACGATCGCCACCGCGAGCACGTCGTTGTCCCTGGCCAGCTCGATCAGGGGGCGGCGCGCGTCCTTCTGGACGTTGGTCGCGTCGATGACGGCGATGCGTCGGAGCCCGAGGCGAGCGGAGGCGATCGCGCGCATGACGGCGAAGGCTTGCGTGTTCACGTCGAGCGCGTTCTCGTCGTCGGCCACCATCGCCCGGCAGGCATCCGAGGAGATCACCTCGGTGGCTGCGAAGTGCTTGCGCGCGAAGGCGGACTTGCCCGATGAGGTGGCGCCGATCAGTACCACCAGCGAGAGCTCGGGGATGGTGATGGTCATCGCCGGAACACCGCCATCTGGGTGGGGGCTCCCAGACGGTCATCCACATCGCCGATGGGGCGGAAGGTGACCGCATACCCGCAGCGGGAGCCGGCGGCGGTCGCCCAGGCCTGGAACGCGGACCGAGACCATTCGAAACGATGGTCGGGGTGCCGGCGGTGCCCCGCCGGCAGCGTCGGAAACAGCGCGTTGCAGTCCGCGTTTGGAGTGGTGACGATCACGGTCGGAGGTTGCGCATGTCCGAACACGGCGGCGGAAAACGCGTCGAGCCGATCCGGATCGAGGTGCTCGATGACCTCCACAGCGGTGGCGGCGTCCCACCCCCGGAGGCGATCGTCGCGGTAGGTCAGCGATCCGTGCACCAGGGTCAGCCGCTCCCGCTGGTGCGGGGCCATCTGGTCGGTATGGAGGTTGCGGGTCGCTCTCTCCAGGGCCCTGACCGACACGTCCATCCCCAGGATGCCGGTGAACCTCGCGTCGGCCAGGAGCAGCTCGATCAGATGGCCCTCACCGCAGCCCAGGTCCGCCACCCGGCTGGCCCCCAGCTCACGGAGCGCCTCGACCACGGTCTGAAGGCGCCGCCGGTTGAGGTTCAGCGGGCGCTCCAGCCCCTGCTCGAGAGCATCGCCGCGGTGCACCCGGGCGTCGGGGTCGACGTCGTCCTCCTCCGAGAGCCGCCGCAGGGCCTCCCGGGTGAGCGCCCGCTGCCCCCGCAGGTAGCGCCGGGTTATCAGCTCGCGTTCGGGGTGGGTGCCCAGCCAGTCCCCGGCGCGAAGGAGGAGCTTGTCCACCTCGTCGTCACCGACCCAGTAGTGCTTCTCCCCGTCGAGGGCGGGAATGAGGACGGTCAGGTCGGTGAGCAGCCGGGCGAGCGGCAGCGTGGCCCGGAGCGTCACCCCGTGGTATCGCGAAAGGCCCCAGCCGGGGAATCGCTCGTCGAGCGGCTCGGTGGTGACCTGGACGGCATACCCGAGTGGCTGGAAGAGCCGGCGGATGAGATCCTCACCCTCGTCGGAGGGGAGGGCCGCGATGGTCACCTCCAGGGGGATGGCCTGAGTGGCCAGCTCCGGCCGCTCCGTCGATCGGCCGCTGCGCGCGGATGCGAACACGCGGCCCAGGGCAACGGAGAGCAGCGACGTCGCCGCGTAGGGCCGGTCGTTGACGTACTGGTCGACCCCCCCCGCGGCGGGCGCGCGCCCGCCGGCGCTACGCCGCCGGACGAGATCGATCGCGTCGATCTCCAGGAGGAGGGCGACGGTGCAGCGCTCCTCGTTGGCCTCGGGGTAGAAGACGTGGGCCAACCCGCCGAACACCTCGAATGTCTGCACCCGGCTCGGATTCTTGTGCAGGAGGAATCCGAGGTCGGTCGCCGGTCGGTGGGTGGTGCTGACGGTCAGGAGCATGGGGGCGTGAAGTGTGGCATCAGGGGTTGGGGGTCAGCGCACCGTGGCAGGCCGTCTCCACCGGCCCCGGATGGCCACGGTGCTGAAACGGCGGCAGGGTCGAGCGGTTAGGGACTGCCACGGCCTCGGGCCCACGGCCGCCCGTCTGCTCCGGTAGCTCAGCGCGGCAAGCCCGCAACCCATGCGGCGATCTGAGCCCGGGTGCTGAAACCGAGCTTGGTCAGGATGTTGCGGACGTGGCTCTCCACGGTGCGCTCGGAGATGAACAGGCGGGCCCCGATCTGCTTGTTGCTCAGACCCTCGGCGACCAGGCGGGCGACATCCGCCTCGCGCTTGCCCAGCGGGAAGGCCGCGGAGACCTCGGCGGGAGGAGTCGCGTCGTGGGCCCTGGTGCCGAGGGCAAGGGCCACGGCGGCATCGCGGCTCAGCCCTCTTCCCTCGGCGATCGCCGCCGCGTAGCCGCCGGCGCCCAGCGAGGTCCTTGCCGACTCCTCCGCCATCGCGGCAAAGGGAGCCAGGGTGGCGATGATCTCGCTTCCGGTCTCTGATCGCAGGGTCTCGGCGGCGCCGAGCAGGTGCGCGGCAAGGCGGGCCTTCCCTTTCCCGCCCGCGACGTGGGCCAGCCCGACGAGGAAGAGCATCTGGGCGATCCGGTCGTCGATCCGTTGCGCGATGCCGAGTCCCTCCCGGAAGAGCGACGTGGTCCGTTCGAACTCGGCGGACATCAGGGCGGCGCTCCCCAGGCTCATGAGCTGCATCTCCAGTCCATAGAGATCACCCACGTCCCGGCTGCGGCGCTCGCCCTCGGCGGCGGCGGCGGTCACCGCGGCGACGTCTCCACGCAGGATCGCCGCAATAGCCCGGGTCTGGAGGATGGAGAGCCGTGACAGGTAGTCGTCGGCGCTGCCGGGGACGGCCTCCGCGGCTTCGAGGAGACGGTCCGAGGCCGGGGTGTCTCCGTCCATCAGCGCGGCCACCGCGCCCATGGCCAGGGACTCGGTGACGCGCTGCAGGTCGCCCGCCTCCCGGGCGGACACCGCTGCCCGGTCCAGCACCGGCCGGGCGGTCGCGGGATCGCTCTGGAGAACGGCGAGGAACCCGCGCATGAAACCGGCGCGCGCCTTGCCTGCGGCATCCCCGCCCGGGAGTGCCAGCAGCTCATCGAGCCAGCGGGTGCCCTCGCTGGTGGCGCGGGTCATCCAGTCATGGGCCAGGGCCGCGGCGAGGTAGAGCCCGCGTACAGCGTCGCGGCTGGCGATGCAGCGGCGCAGCACGGCGCGGATGTTGTCGATCTCCACCTCCATCCAGGCCAGCCACTCCAGGAGGTGGAAGCGCGCGCCCGCGGACGCCTCACCGCAGCGGACGGCGTAGTGCTCGGAGCAGCGCTCTTCGAGCATCGCCTCCTCACCTGCCTCGCGGAGCTTGAGCGCAGCGAACTCGCGCATGGTCTCGTGGAGGTGGTAGCAGGCGATGCCGTGCTCGTCCGCCTTGATCACGAGAGACCTGTCGACCAGTGAGGAGAGCAGGTCCAGGGCCTGTCCCTCCGGCACCTCCGATGACGTGCAGACGCCCTCCACGTCCTCCAGGAGGAATCGACCGGCGAACGCGCACAGCCGTCGCAGCAAGGCGCGCTCGGGGGCCGTGAGGAGGTCATGGCTCCACTCGATGGTGGTGCGCAGGGTCTGGTGGCGGGGAAGCGCGGCGCGGCCGCCGGCGGCGAGGAGGTTGAAGCGGTCGCTGAGACGGGCGAGCACCTGCTCGACGCTGAGCACTCGGGTGCGCACCGCCGCCAACTCGATCGCGAGGGGCAGACCGTCGAGCCGGCGGCAGAGGTCCGCGACCACGGCGGCGTTGCCGTCGGTCAGCTCGAATCGCCCCGTTGCCGCCGCGGCCCTTTCGCTGAAGAGGATTACCGATTCGTTGAGGCGGAGCTGGGCCAGGGGCTCCGGAGCGTGCGCCCCCGGCAGGGGCAGGGGCGGGAGCGGGACCACCTGCTCGCCGGCCACCGCGAGAGGTTCGCGGCTGGTGGCCAGGACGCGCAGGCCGGGCGAGGCACGCAACATGTCGAAGATCAGCTGTGCCGCGTCCGGGAGCAGGTGCTCGCAGTTGTCGACGATGAGAAGCATCTCCGCGTCGCGCAGGTGGGAGAGGACCAGGGTGCGCGGCTCGGTGGAGGTCTGGTCGCGGAGGTCGACGGAGGCGAGCACCGCGTTGGCGATCAGCGCGGGGTCGCGAATGTCCGCGAGCTCGACCAGCCAGGCCCCGTCCGGGAGGCTGGAGCCGAGGTCGGCGCCAACCCGCAGCGCAAGGCGCGTCTTGCCGACGCCGCCGGGGCCGACCAGGCTCACCAGGCGCCCGGACGCGAGCTTGCGGCGGAGCTCCGCGATCTCCTGGCGACGCCCGACGAAACTGGTCGTCTCGGCCGGAAGGTTCCCGGTGCGGTGGGCGCGTCCGGCCATCGCCGGCAGCCTACCACGGCCCCGACCGGGTCGTCCGGGCCACTCAGTGCTCGATCAGGGCCAGCACGGATGACGGCGGGCAGGCTCCCGGGTAGCGTTGCGACATGGTGTTTGAGCCGCCGACCCAGCGGGTCCGGGTGACCTTCGCCGGAGTGCCCCCGGCCCAACAGGTGGAGCGCGCCTCGGGGGTGAGTCACGTCACCTGCGACGGGCAGGTGCTCCACTGCATGGTCTGTGGCAGCTTCCAGCCCTTCCTCGAGGCGCTGCGCGGTCACGAGGTGCTGAGCCTCATCACCTCGGAGGTCGACGATGTCGCCGGGAAGGCGCAGGAGGGCGATCGGTGACGGCGCCGCGGTGCGCTGCGGCTCGCGGCGTCGCCCCGGGGTCTTCGGGTATTCGCCCTGACGTTGGTCTACCATTCTTCGTCATCGTGATGACGGACGCCCACCCCGCCCTTCCCGCCGAGCACCTGAGTTGGCTGCGGTGACGGAGATCCCGCAGGCCGCGACGATGCGGGCCGCAGTCCGGGCGGAATACGGACCCCCCGAGTGCCTCGAGGTTCGCAACGTCCCCCGCCCCGACCCCGGCCCGGGTGAGCTGCTGGTGCGGGTTCGCGCCGCCGCGGTCAACCCGCTCGACTGGTACGTCGTCAACGGCCTTCCCCTGATCGCCCGCGCCTCGATGGGCATGCGCCGTCCCAAGCAGTTGCTCGCCGGCGTCGACCTGGCCGGGGTGGTCGAGGCGGTGGGCAGCGGTGTGACCCAGCACCAGGTGGGCGACGAGGTCTTCGGGGGCGGCACGGGCGTCCTCGCCGACTACGCGCTGGCCAAGGAGGGGGATGTCGCCCCGAAGCCGCGCTCCCTCAGCTTCGAGGAGGCGGCCGCCGTCCCCCTGGCGGGGGTCACCGCGCTCCAGGCACTTCGGGATCGTGGACGCCTGCAGACCGGCCAGGCGGTCCTGATCAACGGGGCGAGCGGCGGTGTGGGGCTGTTCGCGGTGCAGATCGCCAAGCACCTCGGCGCCGAGGTGACCGGGGTGTGCAGCGCGGGCAACGCCGAGCTGGTCCGCTCGATGGGGGCCGACCAGGTCGTCGACTACGCAGCCGAGGACTTCACCCGGGCCGGCCGGCGCTACGACCTCATCCTCGACAACGTCGGCAACCATCCCCTCTCGGCGCTGCGGCGAACGCTCATGGACCGGGGCACGCTCCTCTCCAACAGTGGTGGCGGTGGGGGGCGCTGGTTCGGGCCGTTCGGCCGGATCGTGAAGGTCAAGGCGGCGGCGCCCTTCGTCAGGCAGCAACTCATCTTCTTCCTGGCTCGGGTCAACCGGGCCGACCTCGGTCAGCTCGGCGAGATGGCGGATGCGGGCGCTCTGAAGGTGGCCATCGAGGGGACCTACCGGCTGGAGGAGACCGCCGCAGCGGTGCGCCGCGTTGGCGCCGGACACGTCCGCGGCAAGCTCGTCGTCACCGTCGCCGACCGGTAGCCGGTACCGACAACCACCGACTCAGTACCCGGCCCGGGACTCCACGGATGGCTGGCCCCGCCGGCACCGGGTAGGTTGTCGGCATGGTCGATGAGCCGCCGACTCCCATTTCGAGGGGGACTGCACGGATCGATCCTTCGTCCACGACAGAGGAGACGGCCTGCGCATGACTGCAGACGCTCGTTGGGC
>JBEKAP010000137.1:0-6746 GCA_050015875.1 Candidatus Dormibacteria bacterium
CCGATGACGTCGACGAGCGCCTGTGCGCACTTCCAGCAGGATCACGAAGCTCCCCGAGCCGGGGACATCGATCAGCAGACCGCGACCCTGGCGGGGGCCTACATCACCGCCGGCGGCTGAGCCGATTGACGCGCGCTGCGGGTCAGCTGGCGACCCGGGCGTGCCTGCCTGACCGCCCCGTCGGTCGCCGGCCGCAGCCGGTACGGCCGCTTGGAAGGGACCTTCGGCTGACCCTCCGGCTGCCCAGGGCAGCTGACCCGCAGGTGGTCCCTCCCCGTGGCGTTCCCGGGGAGGAGCCTCGCGGATGCCCAGTGACGTGGACGGGTGAGGTCATTTGACCCTAATGTCTATCAATATGGTAGGTTAAAGGCGGAGGGGGTTCCGCCCCTCCGCGAACGCCAGCGGGAGCCGGGCGCCGGCCGGCTCGCACTCGGGAGGCACTCCAACCATGGACGACTCGCTGATCAGAGGATCCCGCCAGGTCGACGCCGGCGCGGAAGACGACCCGGGGAAGCGCCTGACCGCCGTCGAGCCCCACCGCCTGCCTGCGCACGCGTGGGCAAAGGCACGGCCCGGAAAGGAGATCCGGGGGGTCGCCACGCTCGCCGCGGGGCTGATCCTGGCGGCCTGCGGGACCACCTCCGCGCCCGCGAACGCGGACCGGGCCACCGGGAGCCCGACGGCCACTGCCGTGCCGTACCCGACATCGCCGATCACCCTGGTGGTGCCGGTGACCGCCGGTTCATCCCTCGACATTGAGGCGCGTGAGCTGGGCGACGACCTGGAGCAGCAGTTCGGCTGGTCGGTTGCCATCGAGGACGACCCGGGGGCCAGCGGAGCCGTGGGAGTCGCCCAGGTGATGTCTCAGCCGGCCAACGGTTACACGCTGCTCTACGAGGCGGACGGGACGATGGCCGACCTCATCGCCCAGGACCTGATCCCGTACACCTTCACCGACATCTCGCCGGTCGTCCAGTTCGACGGCGAGGCGGTGGGACTGATCACCGCGGCCGACAGCCCCTACAAGACGGTCGCCGAGCTGGTCACCTACGCCAAGGCTCACCCGGACGCCCTCTCGGTCGCGGCCACCGGTGAAGTCGGTCCCAACCACGTCGCCTTCCTCGAGCTCGAGAAGGACGCGGGCATCCAGCTCAAGTACATCTCTACCCAGGGCGGCTCGGAGACCGCCACCGACACCCTGAACGGCACCGTGAACTTCGGCCTGGTGACGCCCAGCGCCTACCTCCCTGAGCAGCAGGCGGGACAACTGACAACGCTCGCGGTCGCTGCCACCGGCGATTCGTACGCGCCGCTCCCCGGCACCCCGACCTTCGTCTCATCCGGCTACGACATCACCGCATACAGCCTCAAGGGGATCTTCGCCCCCAAGGGGACGCCCGCCTCGATCGTCTCCCAGCTGGAGGCGGCGAGCGCCAAGGTGTCCGCATCGTCGGCCTGGAAGAACTACGAGAAGGTCAACGACCAGCTGCCCGACTTCCTGGACACCGCCGGGGTGATCGCCCACGACCAGGCGACGCTCACCCTCTACCAGACCCTGGACAAGGAGTACCTCACCACCCCATCCGCGTCTCCCGCCACATCTCCGTCGGCGTCGAGCGCGGGCTGAAGCACGAACGTGCATCGAACCAGACGCGAAGGCCGCGAGTAACGCTCGTGCTGGCCGACCGCGTGGTCTCCGGCATCATCGGTGCTCTCGGCGTGTACGTGCTCGCCGAGAGCACCACCTTCGACCTCAGTGTGGTGGCCGGCCCGTGGCTCGTCCCGATGATCGTCGGGATACTGCTCATCGTGCTGGGCGCCTGGGGTGTGGTGCGGCCTGAGCGTGGCACCAACACCTGGGCCCGGCTGCGCCGTCTGCCGGTGGCTATCACCGCGGTCATCCTCTGCGCCTACCTCTACCTGATGCCCATCCTCGGCTTCGTCATCGCATCGGTCCTCATGTGCATCGGGCTGAGCCTGCCCGGACCGCTGCAACCCAGGATGCGGTTGGGCGTCTGCGCGGCGGGGACCGTCGCCTCGGTGGGGCTGTACCTGCTCTTCGTGCACGTCTTCAACGTCCCCCTGCCCGGACCGGTCTGGTCCACCCCCGGGGAGTGAGGGCGTGAACCTCGCAGTGGTCCTCGGACAGGCCGCCGCCCACCTCTTCACACCCGTTGGGCTGCTCTGCCTGGTGGCGGGTACCGTCACGGGCATCCTGGTGGGTGCGCTGCCCGGCATCGGACCCCTGAGCGGCATCGCGCTGCTGCTGCCACTCAGCTTCTTCCTCCCCCCGGCAGAGGCGCTGATCTTCTACACCACCCTCTACCAGGCCGCGGAGTACGGCGGGTCGATCACCGCCATTGCGGTGTCGACACCCGGGTCGCCGAACTCCGCGGCGATCATCCTCGATGGCTACCAGCTGAACCGGGCTGGGCGTGCCGCCAAGGCATTCGCCTACTCACTGTGGTCCGCCACCTACGGCGGAGTCATCACCACCATCCTGCTCATCCTGGTGACCCCCATCGTCGCCTCGTGGGCTCTCCTGCTCGGCCCCACGGAGTACGCGGCGCTCGGCATCCTGGGGCTCACCGCGATCGCCTTCCTGGTCGGGGGCGCGCCGCGACGCGGCATCATCGGAGTCGCCATCGGCGTCCTGATCGGCACCATCGGCCTGGACTCCGTGACCGGGTTGCCACGGTTCGACTTCGGCAACATCCTCCTCTCCGGGGGCATCCCGCTCGCCCCCATGCTGATCGGGCTCTTCGCCATCCCGGAGGCGATCCGCATGCTGGTGGGCGACCAGGTGACCGGGACCACGGTCCCCCAGCAGCGCGGCCGGGTCTGGCTCACCTTCCGCGAGTTCCGCTCGGTGCTCAGGCCCGCCACCCTCGGCACCGTGATCGGATTCTTCACCGGCCTCCTCCCCGGGATGGCGGGGAGTGTCCCCCCCTTCCTCTCCTACAACGTCGCCAAGGCGACGTCACGCCACCCGGAGCAGTTCGGCAAGGGCTCAGCCGAGGGGATCGCCGCTCCCGAGGCCACCAACGCGGCGGTGATGCACGCGACCCTGATCCCGACCTTCGCCCTCGGCATCCCGGGCACGCCGACCTCCGCGATCATCCTCGGAGCGATGCTCATCGCCGGCTTGACTCCCGGCCCGGAGCTGCTGGCGCGCGACCCGGTCACCGTCTACACGGTCTTCCTGGGGCTCTTCTTCGGCACCGGCCTGCTCTGGCTGCTGGGGATGGTCACGACCAACGCCTGGGCCAAGATGATCTCGCTGCCGGCACCCATCATCGGGATCTCCATCATCGTGCTCTGCACGGTGGGCGCCTACGCCAACCGGGGCACGATGTTCGACGTCGGCGTCCTCATGGTCTTCGGCGGCGTCGGGCTGGCGGTGCGCCGCTTCGGATACTCCGGGCCCACCATCGTGCTCGGCGCGATCCTTGGACCGATCATCGAACGCAACCTGCGCCTCTCCTTGATCCTCTCCAACGACAACCCGGTGACCTTCGTCGACCATCCCATCTCGCTCGCACTGCTGCTCGGTGCGGTTGCGCTGATGGTCGTGGTGTTCGCGAGCAAGCGCTCGAGCCGGGCCGCGGCTCGGCGAGTGTCCGACGGCGAGGCGCCGGTGGACGGTGAGCGCGTCGCAGCCGGCGCGGCCACATCCGACTCCGGCGAGAGCGGGCGCGATCAGTTGGCGGTCGTGGGCTCTCGCAACGACAAGCCCGCGCCTGCTCACCCCGACCAACCGCCGATCGCCGCCGACGGCGACGGCCGCACCGTTCACGCAGCCCCATCAACGACCCGAGCAACACGACGAGGAGACCTCCGATGAGCCCGCAACCCCAGGACGTCAACGACGAGAACCTCTACCTGGCCCCGGCCCACGTCCCGGGGCGGCACTGGATCAGCCCGCTGAACTTCGACCCCGAGGTGACCGCCGGCTTCGACTTCCCGAAGCCGCTCACCATCTTCGACAGCACGCTGCGCAAGATCCTCTACACGGCGGGGCTCCGGCCCACGGTGGACGGGCTGCTGCGCGTGGCGGAGGCTCTCGAGGAGGCGGGCGTCCGCGAGAACCATCTGATGGTCGACTTCTGGGGCGGCGATGAGCCGGATGCCCTGGAGCTCGAGGTCGCGAAGGCGGTTCTGGCCCGCAAGTTCGCCTTCCACTCCACCGTCTGCTCCGACCGGGTGCTGGTCAACCCGGTGTGGGGCACCGAGGTCGACTTCGCCTCGACCGTCAAGCTCATCGACCAGCTCCAGGCGATCGGGGCCGAAACCTTCGGAATCGGGCTGCGCGACCCGCGGAGCGCGGCCGGGCGCGACCGCCAGATCGAGAAGCTGGAGCAGGTGCTCGAGTACCTGACCAAGGTGGGCCTGACGGCCGCGGTCGACGCCTCGGACATCGGACGCAGCAACTTCGAGCACCTGGTGCGCATCGGCACCGTGGCGATCTCCCACGGCGCGATTCGCCTGGGTCTCGCTGACTCCGCCAACACCCTGACCCCCGAGGCCATCAAGGTGTTTGTCCGCCGGCTGCGCGCTCGGCTGCCCAAGCCCATCACGATCACCATGCACGTGCACGACGACTTCGGCCTGGCCAGCGGGGTGGCGATCGCGGCCGCCAGCGCCGGCGCCCACCCCGACGTCTCCGTCAACGGCATCTCCTACCGCGCCGGCTTCGCCGCCCTGGAGGAGGTCGTGGTCAGCCTCGAGGTCCAGTACGGCATCCCGACGGGCATCAGCACCGAGTCCCTGCAGCACCTGTCGGATGTGGTGGCCGAGGTCTCGGGCTTCCCGGTGCCGCCCCTCAAGGCGCTGGTGGGATCGCACGCCTTCCTGCGCGAGCTGCCCCACATGGTCGCGCCCTATGTCCGCGCGGGCCGGGACAGCGACATCTTCCCGCCCGCCGGGGGATGCATCACAGCCGGTCTGGTGGGCAGCCAGGTGGTCCTCGCCTGGGGCGGCCACCGTTCCCGAAGGGTCATCCAGGACAAGCTCACGCAGCTCGGCCTGCCAGCGGACAGCCCCATCGTCGATGCGGCCCTCGCCGGTGTCGAGGCGGGGCTCGCCGACGGCGACGGTTACCCCAACTTCGTCCTGGAGTCGGAACTGGAGCAGATCCTGCACGAAGTCGCCGGCGCAACCGAACGGGCACCAAGCGCCGAGCAACTGCACCACGACGAGGCACTCAACAGCACCGATCCCGTCATCTCGTAAACCGCTGGCCGGGAGTTCGAATCTCCCCGTCGGCTCCAGGTTCGGATCTCGGAATCCGATGTCGGTTGCCCGCGCGGACGCGCGACGACGCGTGGCGAGACAGGGGACGCCCGCGAACGGGAGTAGCATCCCGTCCGGTGTCCTGGTCGCTGACCCACCGCCCCACGCCCGCCCGATCGGTGCTGGGGTGACAGCCCCCCTGGTCTGCTCCTGCGGACACCCGGCGCCCCCCCACCGAACTCCGATCTGCGAGCACCTGCGCGATGCTGTCGAGGGTTGGATCACGTGCCTCAGGTGGTACACGGGGCACGGTCTCGACGCCGACTGGCTCTGCTCCGAGTGTGCCGGGAGGCGCGAGCGAGGGGAGCCCGTGGACGTCGTCCACGTCTGTGAGGCGTGCTTCCACCACGGGAACCGCGACCTCTGGGACGCGGACGGCACCCGCGGCACCCCAGAGACCGTGGAGGCTCCGCATCCAGCCCCGTTCGACCGGACCATCGTGGAGAGCCCTCTCCCCGATGGGCTGCGAACCGCCATCGACTTCTCAGCGGTCGGCGGCGCCTCCGAGCCGGACTGGATGTTTCTTCTCGAGGATGGGACCGTGGCCCGCTACCGGGCGACCTCTGAGGATCTCGAGGTGGTGGCGCGCCTGACGCTTCGCGCCGAGCCAGACCACACGCCATGGGATGGCCATCGCCTCACTCCCCACCTCCACGTGTCGGATGACGGGAGGTTCATCGCCGTCGTCAATGATTACGGCCGCTGGGGGTTGGTGTGGGATGTCCTCACCGGCCGTCGAACCCTCGAGGTGGATGGCGGTGACTACCATTCCGACACCGTTCCGCTCTCGTTCTCCTTCGTCCGGCTTGGGCACGGTTGGGGCGCAATCCACCGATCCGACTGGAACCGTCTCGATGTGGCCGATGCGTCGACCGGAGAGCTGCTCACCCACCGGGACCCTCCGCGCTTCGTCGAGGGGAAGCCGGCACCGGACCACTACCTCGACTACTTCCATGGACGGCTCCTGGTGAGCCCGGACGGTCGGCGCGTCGCCGACGATGGCTGGATCTGGCACCCGATGGGCTCCGTCGTGCTCTGGAGCGTCGACCCGTGGCTGAACGGCAACCCGTGGGAGTCCGAGGACGGTGCCAGCCTGCGCACCACGTGCCAGCGTGAGTACTACTGGGATCAGGGGGCGTGCTGGTTGGACTCGGATCGGCTCGCCATCGGTGGCCTTGGCGACGGATTCGACGACGTGGTCCCTGGCGCGCGCATCTTCGCGGTGGGTGAGGACGACCCCACCAGTCGTCCCCGCTGGCCTCAGGCTCGCGAGGTGACGGCGTTTGCCGGCCCGGACGGCGATCTCTTCAGCGATGGTGACCGCCTCTTCTCGTCGAACGCCGACGGGTTGTCGGTCTGGGACGTGGAGGCCGGCGCCCGGCTCGGCCGGATCACCGGCTTCCATCCCACCAGAGCCCACGGAGGAGCGGGTGAGCTCGCGGAGCTGGCCGGCG